>ONTX01000323.1 GCA_900320825.1 uncultured Lachnospiraceae bacterium
CTTGAACATGTTTTTCACTTATTTATAGATTTTTAATAATTTTATTTTACTATTTAATAAGGTTATCGTCAAATTATCAAACGTTGGTTCGAATGCTTATAATAGTGATTATTACTGAACTTTTGTGCTATAATTAAATAAATGTGGCTTTAAGTGTTAAAAGCCTGTTCTCATTGAGGAACTTTGTTTTTTACTCGATTATAAAAATACGTATTACCTATCGGATGAACGACTTTACTATGGAAAAAGACAGGATCATAACTGAAGAAGAAGCTTTTATTTATCTTGGGATATCCAATAATCTCAAATTTAAATACGAATCCGTAAATGATTCGTTTATTGTCTTTACTGTTTCCGGGAAAGAAACCGAATATATTTATAAGGGAACTCTTTCCGACTGGCAGAAGATTGCTGTTTCAGATTCCGATGAGAAAAATAAGGCTAATCTGGCGGTATTCTGCGACAGGCTGAGAAACGGTATAGAGAGCTTTGCATACAGATTTGTTTATTCCGATTATATTTGGAACGTTTATTCAACGATCCATCGTAATGAAGACAATACCTTTGTTGTATACGGTGAGGTTAAGCGGGAATCCGTTAAATCCTTTAATGAGATTCAAGTAAACAGGGATTCGGACAAAGATCCCATGCTTGATATGCTCAATAAGCGTGCCATCATAGACTATATCAAGAGACTGTTTGAAACTAAGGACTGTCCCGTAACCTATATAGTTATGTTCGACCTGGATCATTTTAAGATGATCAATGATATTTACGGTCATATGACAGGAGATGAAGTCCTGGTCCGCGTTTCGGAGATCATCAATAAAGCAGTTGGAAATAATGGCCTCGTCGGAAGAGTAGGCGGTGATGAGATCATGATCGTCACAAAAAATATCTCTGACAAGGAGTCTCTTCGTCTTATCTTAAAAGAGATAAGAATGAACATCGAAAATGAGTATGCCGGTAAATTCGGCAATCTTTCCCTTACATGCTCCATGGGAGCTGCTGCTTATCCCATACACGGTGACTCCTACAGTTTTATCATGCAGCTTGCTGATAAGATGCTTTACCTTGCCAAGGAGAAGGGCAGGAACAGATATATCATCTACACTCCGGAGATGCACTCACAGTTCCTTGTGTCTTCATCAAACGGTGAAAAGATCACGGATTTTACAGTTTCTTTTGACATGATAGGTATCGTCCAGTATATGCTGGACAATTATATAGTAAAAGGTAAGACCAATAACGAAGAGGCTTTCAGGATAGTCGGTGGCAATTTCGGACTCAGCGAGATCCTTATCGTTTACGATGACGGCAAGGTCGGATTTAAATGGACTCCCGAAAAAACCGGCTATACAATGGGTGATCTAAGCTGGATTAAGGTTGATAAGGAGTTTTTATCGGGATTTGATAACAATAATCACTTTGTTATCGACTGGCTCAGCGATGATTATGAAAAAAAATACCCGAATCTTGTTTCAAAGCTAAAGGAGAAGGATATCCAGTCAGCGCTTTTCTACAAGCTTGATGACGGGAATAAGACAAGGGGATTCATTATGTATGCCCGTAAAGTCCTGCGCCAGAAATGGTCCGAATATGAACTTCTTGCTCTTACAACCATTGGTAAGATCTTTGATATTTCAATCTATAACAATATTAAAAAATATGATATCTGATTTGAGGTAATTAAATGGCTGCAGAAAGAGTTACGGCTCTGGGATATGAATTTGCGAATATTGATGATGCGGTACTTGCCCAGGCAGAGGTAAAAAAGATAGATTATCTTAAAGCACATCTTGACCAGGGGGATGCGGATACGGTCAAAGCTCTGTATGATAAGGCGATTGATGACAATTTCTTCAGGTCTCCGGTAGGCATGAATTTTCTTTCAGAGCTCAGGGAATATATGATAGATACTCTTGATTTTACAGAGGATGAAGTCAGGCCTGTTCCCATATATCTGCTTTACGACGGTAATTCCCGTAAGAAATCTGATGCTAAGAAGGAAGAAAAAAAGGAAAAAGTAGGTTTTCTTTTTGTATCCGTTGTTTTGAACATTGCTCTTGTTATTGCGGTCATCATAATGTTCTGGATCGCCACAAATACCGATCAGCCCAATATCATTAACTATGAAACAGTGCTTACTGATAAGTATGCAACCTGGGAACAGGATCTTTCGACAAGAGAGAGCCGGGTGAGGGAAGCTGAGAAGGCTCTTAAAGAAAACGGTGTTATTATAGAAACTCAGGAAACAAGCGAAAACGGAGATTGATCTGAGAACGTCTAATGGACAGATATAAGATCCTAATTGCAGATGATGAAGAGAGAATGAGAAAACTTGTCAAAGATTTTCTTTTAAAGGCAGGTTTTTTGGTTGTGGAAGCATCCAACGGCCTTGATGCTGTTGATAAATTTGATGCGGATCCTTCAATTTCCCTTGTGATCATGGATGTCATGATGCCTGTTTTAGACGGTTGGAATGCCGTCTCCGAAATTCGCAAGAAATCCGATGTTCCCATCATCATGCTCACAGCAAAAGCTGAAGAACAGGATGAGTTAAAAGGATTTTCTCTCGGAGTTGATGAGTACATTGCCAAGCCCTTTTCTCCCAAGATCCTTGTTGCAAGGGTACAGGCTCTTCTTAAAAGAACTTCCGGTGCGGATTCCGGAGAAAATGTTCTCTATGCCGGTCCTATCAAGATAGATATAAATGCCCATCAGGTTTATGTAAATGAAGAACCTGTTGATCTGAGTTACAAGGAGTTTGAACTTCTTACATTTTTTGTTGAAAACAAAGGTATGGCACTTTCCAGGGAGAAGATCTTAAACAGTGTATGGGATTATGATTATTTCGGTGAAGCCAGGACCATAGACACCCATGTAAAAAAGCTTCGCGCCAAGATGGGTGAAGCCGGTGATATGATCAAAACCATCTGGGGTATGGGCTATAAATTTGAGGAGTAGTTTTGAATAGTTCATCCGGAAAAAAGAAGATCTGTTTTCCTCTTAAGATAAGATATACGATTATTTTTGCCGGTCTTACTGCCGGTGTTATTCTTTTTACCGTTCTGATAAATCTGATCTTTCTTCCCAGATATTATGAATATGCAAGGCTGAAGGTCATAAGAAATGTTTATGATGAACTTCTTGCTGCTTCCGAAGGCCCTTCTTTTAATGACTCTGCAGCAGGTATCACTGATAAGCTGGATGACCTATCCCTTAAAAACAATATCTCAATGATCATTCTTTCGGATGAATCCGAAGTATTATATGTTTCAAAAAGCGGAGAGCGGGATATCGACATGATCCTTGCCGGATATATCCTCGGTCAGGGCAAAGCACCAGAAGATATCCGTATCATCGATGAGACGAAGGATTATTCCATTCGTAAGATCTCTGCCATGGGGAATAAGTATCTGGAAATGTTCGGAAAGCTGGATAATACTTATTCTTTTCTAATGAGAACTCCTCTTGAAAGTATTGAAGAATCCGCTGTTTATGCCAATCGTCTGTACCTTTGTGTTGGACTTGCAGGTATAGTTTTCAGTTCGGTCATAGTATTTCTTGTTTCTAACAGCATTTCAAAACCTATATTGAGATTAAGTGATATCTCCGAGAAGATGGTTAACCTTGACTTTGAAGCAAGGTATGAGGGAAATGATTCCGGAGAGATTGGCCTTCTGGGGAAAAACATTAATCAGCTGTCAGAGTCTCTTGAAAAGTCCATATCAGAACTTAAGACCGCAAATAATGAGCTCAAGCGTGATATTGAAAAAAAGGAAAAAGCGGCAGAAGAGCACAGGGAGTTTATTTCAAATGTTTCCCATGAGTTAAAGACTCCCATTGCTCTTATTCAGGGGTATGCAGAAGGGCTTAAGGAGGGTATATCCGACGATCCTGAAAGCCGTGAATATTACTGTGATGTTATCATCGATGAAGCATCCAAGATGAACAACATGGTGAGGCAGCTTCTTAATCTTGACCAGCTTGAAAACGGAGATGAAGTATCTCAGCTGGAAAGGTTTGATATTTCAGAAGTTTTGGTTAATTTCCTTGCGACTGCATCTGTTCTTGCGGAAAAAGAAAGGATTGAGATCAGAAACGAAACTGAGACCGGTGTATTTGTATGGGGTGATCCCTACAAGGCAGAACTTGTGATCTCCAATTATTTTTCCAATGCCATCCATCACTGCAGCGAAGCCGGTAACGGTAAATATATAAGGATATATACGGAAAAACGTGGTAAAATATTAAGGATGTGTGTATTTAACACAGGAACGGGCATTCCGGATGAAGCTATCGGAAGGATCTGGGATAAGTTTTATAAGGTCGATAAAGCAAGGACCCGTGAATACGGCGGGAGCGGAGTTGGCCTTTCAATCGTAAAAGCCGTTCAATCCTCCATTGGAAGAGGGTTTGGTGTTGAAAATGCAGACGGAGGCGTCACTTTCTGGTTTGAACTTGAAACCTGAATTATAAAAGAGGTGGGAAATGAAACTTACTTTTAATAACAAAATCGAACAGCTTCAATATGAACTTGAGACTCTTAAAAGATCATCACGCGATCCTCAGTTTACAGCTTATATAGACAGTGTTCTTGCTGATGTCAAAAAAGAAGGCTCGGATATTGTTTTTCTCAGAAGAAAGCTTATCGAGAATTATGATATTTATGCTTCAAGAATGAATGCAGGACAGATTGTTGTTGAACCGCTGTTTTTTAAGGCAATTTACGGTGATATGGAGGCTCCCGAGATACTGGATCCTTCAGTGCCTGAAGTTAAAAAGGAGGAGCCTGCGGTCAATGATTCTCCTTACGGAAATGATGTTCAGACTCCCGTGGCTATCTCTGAGCCTGTAAATGAGCCTGAAGAAAAGAGCTTCTATCAGAAGGTAGAAGAAGAAACCGCTGCTCCCGTGCTTAATTCACAACCTCAAGTGGATGTTCAGCCCCGGGTAAATGTCCAGCCCCAAGTTAACGTACAGCCTCAGATGAATATGCAGCCTCAGCAGTATGCTCAGCAGGGACAGTTTGCTCAGCCTCAGCAGTATGCTCAGCAGGGACAGTTTGCTCAGCCACAAATGTATGCGCAGGCCCCCATGCCTTCAGCTGTGCCCGGGCAGGTATCAAAGACGGCTGAATATGCGGTTGGTGCCATTGTGATGTCCATTGTGGGTTCGGTATTCCTTTTGGCCGGTCTTGTATATCTTGCGGTTAATTTTCTTGATTCATTTATGCAGGGAATGCTCATGTATGTAGCCTGCATAGCTGTTCTTCTTGTTTCGGAACTTGTGATCAGACGCATGGTTCCCAAACTTTCCTCTGTTTTTACCGCTATCGGTATAAGCGGTCTGTATCTTACGACTGTTGTTAATTACAGGTCTTTGGATAATCTCAGTCTTATTGCGGCCGCAATTATCCTTGGCCTTGTTGCCATACTTGTATGTCTTTTCGGATATATCAGAAAGAGTCAGATCTATTCCGTTATCGGATTTATGGCCGCTTTCATTTCTTCTGTCGCCATCGGTAATGATGCAACGGGAGGAGAGTTTTTGTTCATTACATTCGGTACCCTTCTGATATCCTGTCTGTGGCTTGTTTTCCCCGTAAGAAAATACTACGGCGTGCTTGCCACGGTTATGATGGTCTCCGAATTTCTTTATGTTCCTTTTGCTCTCAGCATCAGGATAAAGTCCATGGGATCCATCGATACAAGTCTTTATAAGATGCTTTTTGTTGCAGCATCCTGGGTAATCATTGAATTTGTTTATTTTACATTTATCAGATTTACAAGGGCTGACGGAAAAGAGCGTGGGGATCTTCAGACCGCAAATATGATCATTATGATCATTCTTTCGGTAATTTATTCATTTATATCCCTTGTCGGCTTCTATGAATCCGATGCCATGCAGGAAAGCAAGATAGTCTTTGGAATCATAGCCTTTATCCTCTATGTGCTTCCCGGACTTGCATTTACTTATATCACTTACAAAAACAATTACTACTATGCGATCACATATTTCATTACTCTTATCGCGACGGGACTCCTTACTTCCATATGCCCGGGAACGATGTATTTTGCCGCTCCTGTCATTGCGGCATTTGCCATTGCAATGCGTATCGTCTGCAGCAAAAATCCCCTTCGTAACAGTTATAAGATCATGGATGTTGTAGTCCAGGTATTTTTGATGATCTTTATTTTCCTTTCATCCTCACCCTATGATCCCGGCGTTGAAGAGTATTTCGGAATGATCGTTCTTGCTCTTTGTGCGCTGGGCGGTCTCTGGATCGTTGCCGGTTTTAATACAGCTGTCTGGATCATCGTCATGACAGGTGTTTCTTTCGCAAGTGTCAGGCTTTTCCTTCCCGGTGAAATATATGCCGCAACTTCCATGGGAATTATTCTGATCCTTACATATGTCAAGAATGCATTCGACAGATTTAAGGATAAGAATACCGAGGTATTTAACTGGTTTGCTCTTGTTTATGAGATCCTTTTCCTGTTTGGAACTTCCGATACTTCATTTTCCGCAGAACAGGTCATTGTATTTTCAATTGCCTCAATCTTCGGACTTGCATTTACCATACTTATTCTCAACAAAGAGTACGGTTTTCCTTTTTCCGGAAAGTACATCACAGTTCCGGTTTATCTGACTTTGGTATGTTTCCTTGCACCCATTGAAAGCGGCTTTATCCGTAGTATAATCCTTATGATCATTGCTGTGGTAAGCGTCGTTATCGGTTTTGTTCTTAAGGAAAAGGCTATCAGGGTTTACGGACTCGTGCTTTCCATAATCATTTGTGGTAAAATAGCACTCATCGATTTCGCTTCCATAGGTGATGTGCTTTATAAGACCATTATGTATATATTCGTCGGTATCCTTGCACTTTCCATCGGCTGTATATATATGGTTCTGGAAGTAAGGGAGAATAAGAAAAAAGGTTGAGGGCCTTTAAGGATAAATGAAGTTATTTTCAGGTACAAAGTATATAATTGCCGGTTTGATCGGTTCGATGCTTTTGTGCGGTTGTTCTTCACAGATTGCCGAAATGACGGAAGAACAGCAGCAACGGGTTGGAGAATATGCCGCTTTTACCATGCTCAGATATGATGCCGAGCATAGAAGCAGGCTGGTTGATTATTCTGAAGTAGAGGCTGCAGACGAAGCTGCAAGGATAGCAGAGGAAGCAAGACTTGCCGCAGAGGAAGCCAAAAAGAAAGAAACCGAAAATGCCGATCAGAAGGAAAATGATACAAATGTGATCGACAAGACTTCGGAAGACCCCGATGAAGGTTATACCAGCGATACCATAGAGGATTTCCTGGGACTTCTTCCCGGTACACTTCTTTCATATAAGGGATATACCGTTCAGGCTTCTTATCCTGAGGATAATGATGTTTCCGAGTATTTTATAGTGGAGGCTAATCCCGGCAAAAAGTTCCTTGTTCTCTGGTATACTCTTTATAATGGTTCAGGATCTGAGCAGGAAGTTAATTTTCTGGCAGATAATATTGCTTTTAAGTGTAAGGTGAACGGAGAGATCACAGCTACGGCTCTTGTTACCATGCTTAATGATGATATGTCCACGCTTCAGACTACGCTCAGAGATAATGAAGAGATTGACTGTGTTCTTATCTATGAGATTGATGAGAGTGCTGCAGACGATCTCAGTTCAATAGTTGTAAAACTTTCCAAAACAGGCGCTAATTGGGAGAGGCAGGTCCTTTGATTGGATTTTTCCGACAGATCTCTCAGAAAACTTATTATCCCCATTGTAATTGAACAGACCCTTGCCATTACCATGGGCATTGCAGATACCGTTATGGTTTCGTCCTGTGGTGAGGCCGTGGTTTCGGGTATTTCTCTTATTGACCAGATAAATGTGCTTCTGGTCAGTCTTTTTACTGCACTGGCTGCAGGCGGAAGTATTGTTGTTGCACAGTTTCTCGGTCACGGAGATGACAAACTTGTAAAAAAAGCATCCGCCCAGCTTTTTCTTGCAGTGGTATTTATTTCAACCCTCTTCATGTTAATTGCGATCCTGTTCAATAACGGGATCCTTAATCTTTTATATAAAAAGATCGAAACCGATGTATTTGACAGCGCATCGGTCTATTTTTACATTGTTGCAGTTTCATTTCCCTTTCTGGGCATTTACAGTTCCGGCGCAGCTCTGTTCAGAGCTATAGGAAATTCAAAACTGTCAATGAATATTTCCCTTATTGCAAATATCATTAATATCGCGGGAAATGCTGTTCTTATCTATATTTTTAATATGGGTGCAGCCGGTGCGGCTTTTGCA
>ONTX01000369.1 GCA_900320825.1 uncultured Lachnospiraceae bacterium
ACTTCGAAGCTTCTCAAAGAATGCAGGCTTCACCGGGACCAGACTTGGATTCACGGTAGTTCCGAAACAGCTCATGTGCGGAGAAGTTTCTCTGAACGATCTGTGGGCAAGACGTCAGAGCACCAAGTTCAACGGTGCGCCATATATCGTACAGAGAGCAGGAGAAGCAGTCTACTCTGAGGAAGGCCGCAGACAGACAAGAGAGCAGGTAGACTACTACATGCGCAACGCAGCCTGCATTCTGGACGGACTGAAAGCGGCCGGGTACACAGTATACGGTGGAGTCAACGCTCCATATATCTGGCTGAAGACGCCTGAACAGATGACATCCTGGGAGTTCTTCGACCATCTGCTGGAGCGTGCGGCAGTAGTAGGGACTCCGGGATCAGGTTTCGGTCCTGCCGGAGAGCACTTCTTCCGGCTGACAGCCTTCGGGTCATACGAAAACACAAAGGCTGCAGTAGAGAGAATCTGTAGTTTGTAAACCGGGGAATTATCCTCTTTGAAAAAGCCGGATTGGAATTCAGAGAAGGATGTGGAAGGCGCAGAAATCATTTATTTTTGTTCATCTTGTCGCGGATTCTGGCTGCAACATCAGTTACATTTCTAGTGTTGATATTCGCACCGTCTTCAATATAAGTGATCAACTGGTCGCCCACAAAAGATTCTGCAACCCTCTGAGCATTATATAGGATCTTTAATTCCTCAGTGTTTCTTGCACAGATTTCACGTAATAGTTCCTGTATTTTGAAATCTGGTGCTTCATGATACAGTTTATAGTAGGCGGTCTCAATCTCAGCATAGGAAAAGTGGTTTCCTGCCTCAGCTTCTTCCATCAGGATTCCGATTGCATCGGAGATGTCATTGCGATAGTCTCTATGAGCCCTTATTTTCATCGCAATGAGATAGATTCCTGATACAGTCCGGATTTCTAAAGTATGGTTGTTAAACCAGCAAAAATGACGGGATACTTCTGTCAGCACATCAGAATAAGAAACTGTCTTTACAAAGTCAGCATTCATCCAGTCTCTGGGAAGATGGTTCTCCTCTGCGAATTGCGTAATGATGTCTTTGATTCCTGAAACGGCATGAAGAATCACATCTAAATCCTGTGTAGCATCTCTGAATTTATAGTTCAGCATTATACTACCGCCGCCGACTATAATAATTTCTGCCGGAGCCTTTCCCAACACTTTTCTATATTCTTTGGCAAACCGTCGGATAATATCCATGGTATTTGCTCTGGTAATACTCCTCCTAGACTGCATCATACAGATCTCCTTCATAAATATTGAATCTGAGGAACTCGTCAATACAGTCTCGTTTATTCGGATCAAGCAGTGAGGAGTCTCCGACATAGTATGGCTGCTCTAAACGGATATGCCGGATATGGTTGTATTTGTTACATAGAGGAATATCATTCTTTCTGCTGATATAATCTACTGTAGCAACCAGATACAAAGCTTTTAGATAATCTTCATGCCGCATATATGTGGAAACATCATCGCTTTCAATGATTTCCAGGATACATTCCAATTCATTAGTTTTGATATGATGATGAAGATTATTGCGAAAGATCTGGAAATCTTCTTTTTCATAAACAATCTCATCCGGACGATAACCAAGAAAACGAGCAAGCTTTGCCACTGTGTAATAAGAACATGTTCCGATATCGACCTGCCCTTTAATGATCGGATAGAGTGTTGCATAAGGAATACCACTCTGGATAGAACAGGCCCGGATAGTGGCGTTCTTTTTCTTCAGCTCTTTTTCAAAATTCATTATAATGACCTCCTTCCCAGGGTTCTTTCTTATATATTATCGGTTGACCGATAATATTTCAAGGACAGTCATAGGATTTTGTAAAAATCTCAATATAGGTGACAGGGGGACACAAAACCAGCCAGTTCTATACCGGACAAAATAAGAAGCAAATCGCGGGTCTGAAGTGGCTAAACATGCCACTCAGACCCGCGTGTGTCATGAATTGGAAATAAACAATATCATCATACCGCCTTCCGGTGCCGGACAGCGGCCTCAATCAGGCCCGCG
>ONTX01000320.1 GCA_900320825.1 uncultured Lachnospiraceae bacterium
ATTTCCGCAGTACAGACCGCTGAAGGTGCACTCAACGAAGTACACGACATGCTTCAGAGAATGAACGAACTTGCAGTTCAGGCTGCTAACGACACCAACATGACTGTTGATAGAAACTATATCCAGTCTGAGATCAACGCTCTTGCAACTGAGATCAGCCGTGTCGCTACAACCACCACATTCAACGAGCAGTGCTTACTCGATGGTTCTTTCACCGGCAAGATGCTTCAGGTTGGTACTGAGAATGATGATGCAAATCAGACCATTTCTATCAGCATCAGCTCAATGAGCGCTAGCAGCATCGGTGTTGGCGGCCTCGATGTTACTTCACACAGTGGAGCAACCGGAGCTATCGACAGCATCAAGAGTGCTATGAAGCAGATCAGTGAGATGAGATCTGACCTCGGTGCAATCCAGAACAGACTCGAGCACACCATCGCTAACCTCGACAACGTTGCAGAGAATACCACAGCAGCTGAGTCCCGTATCCGTGATACCGATATGGCTACTGAGATGGTTAAGTTCTCTAACCAGAACATCCTTCAGCAGGCAGGTCAGGCAATGCTTGCTCAGGCTAACCAGTCCAACCAGGGCGTTCTCAGCCTTCTCGGATAATCTGTACATAAGATTAGATAGTTCACGCGCAAGAAAGAGGAGACCATACGGTCTCCTCTTTTTGGTGTGTGGTTCATTTAAAATGCAGGCTCCGTGATCCGAAACCTGCATTTGTTTTCGCCTTATGATCTACAGTATATATCCGAGAGCGTCGTACACAAGCCGCTGCTGGTCCTCGAATCCGTAGTGGTGGATGGTGTCCTTCCACTCAACCGGTTTCATGTATCCGGAGTAGGTGGTTTCCAGGACCTTGTTGTAATCCGCCGGGATCTTTATCGTCATGTTCTCAAATTCCACATCAATTAAAGTCTTGAAGGAATCAGCTGAGAATATATGGGAGGGATTGTCGTGGTGATTTCTGTAAACGGTCACATTTTTGGTCTTTTTATCTTTGAACGCCGATGCCAGTTTGTCATAGCTTCTCATAAGATCGATATGGATGGTCTCATCGTTCATGAAGCTGGTATGAAGGTTTTTTTCCAGTATCTGAAGTATTTCTTCCCTTTCTCCAAGTTCTAAAACTCCGGCACTTTCTATATTAAGGTCGATGGTCATGACTCTTGCGATGAGTCTCATGGCATCACAGATACCCTGGTCCATCTCCGGATCATCCGGTACCGCATCTATGGGATATACATCGATTCCGATGACAAAGGGGCATCCGTGGTATTTTCTTAAAAAATCGGGATCTGCGCTGGGGGCCACGGAGTTGTTGATCCTGAGAATATCAAGTTCAGGCACGTATTCCTCAGAAGGATCCAGAACATTGTAGCCATCGGGAAGGTCTTCAAAACAGGTTTTCCTGAATATGTCATAGTCCTTTCTGGGCATCCCGATATCAATATCATCGTCCCAGGGGATGAAACCGCCGTGTCTTACCGCGCCAAGGAGAGTTCCGTAAAGAGCGCAGTAGTGCAGGTTTTTCTTTTCAATGGCGTTTATCACCTCTGACAGGGTTTCAAGCGTTGCAGCCCTGGCTTTTTTCATGGTTTCGGAGACCAGGGTCTCACCGATCATCTCTGCTTTGAAATATTCGTAAGGAAACTCCATATTATTATCCTTTCGCGGTTTGTGACCGTTTTGAGTTTCTGTGACCTTTATTTATTATATCAGATAAAAGCTGCCTTTCCTCATGTTTTAAGGTATGTCATCAGCAATTTTTGCACCTGGGGGAGGATTTCCGATTTTTCGGCCCGGGAAAATACATCCATGACCACTTCATCGAATATCCCGAGACTGATCATGCTCTCTTTGTGTATTGCGATCATTTTGCACCTGGTCTCGTAATATGCGGCTTTATTTCTTGAAACGCCGTCTTCCGATTTGTATGAATCAAGTAACACCTCATCCAGAAAGCCGATCTTATGGGATTTTGAGAATCTGAGGGCAAATTCCCAGTCTTCCAGGCATCTGAGAGTGCCGTCGAATCCGCCGGTTTCTTCAAAAGCATCTTTTCTTATGAACATGGTGGGTGTATCAATGGTATTTCTCTTAAGGAGCCAGGGATATAATTCGCCTTCGAAATCCCCTTCCACGGCATCATTGGGAAACTCAAAGCTTCCTTTATCCGAATGTATCCTGACTTTTCCGTAGACCATGTCATATTCGGGATGGGTTTCGATAAAGGCAATCTGCTTTTCGAGTTTGTCCGGAATCCAAATGTCGTCACTGTCATGAAATGCGATAAACTTGCCTTTTGCAAGCTTTACCCCTTCGTTTCTTGCACCGGCCGCACCTTTGTTTTCCGGGAGTTTATTGTAGATGATGCGCTCGTCTCCGATGCTTTTTACAACGCTTTCGGTATCATCCGATGATGCATCGTCAACTATGATCAGCTCAAGATCCTTAAAAGTCTGGTCAAGTACGCTTTTTGCCGATTCTTTGATTGTTTCCCCTCTGTTATATGTGGGGATTATGACTGATATTTGGCTCATGATTTTCCTGCGGCTTTTGCGGATTTTTTTGCGTACGTAAAAGCACGCTAACAATAATTATAATTGGATTTTTGAAAACATCAAATCAAAGAAATAAAAATGCCCTAAAGTCAGCTTGAAACGAATATATTTCTTGCAAGAAAAGGCCTTAAAAGGTATAATATCTCTTGTGTGAAACGGGCAGGAAACACCTTTCCGCAAGCATCATATGGGATC
>ONTX01000108.1 GCA_900320825.1 uncultured Lachnospiraceae bacterium
ATTCAGCTTTTATAAGGCTTTCAGGCTATTGCACTTCCGGTGTAAAGTGAATAGTATTTTCCTTTGAGAGCGATCAGCTCGTCGTGGGTTCCGCTCTCGATTATCCTTCCCTGCTCAAGGACCATGATGCAGTCGGCGTTCTTAACCGTGGATAATCTGTGGGCTATGACGAAAGAGGTTCTGCCATGCATCAGCTTGTCCATCCCCTCCTGGATTATCCTTTCGGTTCTGGTATCTATGGAACTTGTTGCCTCATCCAGTATAAGAACCGGGGGATCTTCGATGGCGCATCTGGCGATGGCAAGAAGCTGTCTTTGTCCCTGGGAAAGGTTTGCACCGTTTCCGGTAAGCATGGTGTTGTACCCGTCGGGGAGTTTTGTGATGAACTCGTCGGCATTGGCGAGTTTTGCGGCAGCTATAACTTCCTCATCGGTTGCATCAAGTTTTCCAAAACGTATGTTATCCGCAATGGTTCCTGTGAAAAGGCAGGTTTCCTGGAGAACTATTCCCAGTGATCTTCTAAGATCAGCCTTAGTTATCTTATTGATATTGATTCCGTCGAATCTTATCTTGCCGTCCTGAATATCATAGAAACGGTTTATGAGATTGGTTATGGTGGTCTTGCCCGCACCGGTGGATCCTACAAATGCGATCTTCTGACCGGGCTTTGCTTCCAGTTTGATGTCGTGAAGCACCATTTTTTCATCCGTATATCCGAAATCCACACCGTCAAATACAACATTTCCCATAAGGGGTTTGTAATCCGTGGTACCTTCGGCTTTGTGGTAATGTTTCCATGCCCACTTTCCGGTGTGCTCAGGAGTCTCGGTAAGCTGACCGTTATCATCTTTGGCGTTAACCAGCATTACATATCCTTCATCGGTCTCGGGTTCTTCATCCATCAGTGCGAAGATCCTTTCGGCTCCGGCCATTGCCATTATTATGGAATTGAACTGCTGGGCCACCTGGGATATGGGCATATTAAAGCTCTTATTCAGAGTAAGGAAGGAAGCAACCGATCCTACGGTAAGAGGAGTGAGGATCGCTAAAATGCCACCTGTTATTGCACAGAGTACATAGCTGAGATTTCCCAGCTGTGCATTGATGGGACCAAGGGCATTAGCGTAGGTATTAGCCTTGGACGAAGCATCATATAACACGTTATTTAATTCTTCGAAATCCTTTTTACCTACTTCTTCATGGCAGAATACTTTGATTACTTTCTGTCCGGTGATCATTTCTTCTATATAACCGTTGACGGTTCCCAGCTGCTTTTGCTGGACCACGAAATGCTTACCGCTGTTTTTGGCGGCAAAGCCTGTGCAGAAGAGCATTACGCCAACCATAACTAATGTTACTAATGTAAGCCAGGGGCTTAAAATAAGCATTGAAATGAGAGTGGTAACGATTGTTATTCCTGAGTTGATGCACTGGGGAATGCTCATGGATATCATCTGCCTCATTGTATCAATGTCGTTGGTATATATGGACATGATATCTCCGTGGGCATGTGTGTCGAAATATTTGATGGGAAGCTTTTCCATCTTTCCGAACAGTTCATCTCTCATGGAACGCATAGTTCCCTGGGTGACCACTATCATCAGTCTCTGCTGGACAAAACTTGCAATGACTCCCAGGGCGTAGAAACATGCCACCCTTATGATCGCATTCCTTAAAGGTATAAAATTAGGTTCGGCATCGGTGAGAAGGTAGGGCGTAATATATTTGTCTATCAGTTCCTTCATGAACAGAGTTCCCTGCAGTGTGCAGAGTACCGATGTTATGATACAGATAATGACGATGGTGTAATGAATCTTATAGCTCTTCATTACATAGCCCATGATACGTTTAAACATTTTTCCGGGGTTCTGAGCCTTGGGGCCCGGCCTTCCCAGTGAATTACCTCTTGGTCCCGGCATTTAAACCACCTCCGTTTCGTCGAAGTCCCTGGCACCGCCGGTCTGGGATTCGTATACCTCGCGGTATATCTCATTGCTTTTAAGCAGTTCATCATGGGTTCCAATCCCGTCAATCCTGCCGTTATCCAGCACGATTATCCTGTCGGAATCCTGAATACTTGAGATACGCTGTGCGATTATGAACTTGGTAACACCGGGGATCCGGGATCTGAATGCGGACCTTATCTTTGCATCCGTTGCGGTGTCCACGGCACTGGTAGAATCGTCAAGGATCAGTATCTTCGGGTCTTTAAGGAGCGCTCTGGCTATGCAGAGACGCTGCTTCTGACCGCCCGAGACATTGTTTCCTCCCTGTTCGATCTTGGAATCGTATCCTTCGGGCATTTTGCTGATGAATTCGTCGGCACAGGCCATTTCACAGGCTTTTTTGCATTCTTCGTAAGTTGCGTCCTGTTTCCCCCAGCGTAGATTATCAATTACCGTTCCGGAAAAGAGCTGGTTTTTCTGAAGAACCACTGAAACGGAATTTCTGAGTGTTTCCAGGTCATATTCCCTTACGTCCACTCCTCCCACCTTAACGCTGCCTGCGGTTACGTCATACAGCCTGCTGATGAGACTGACGAGGGTGGATTTTGAGGATCCGGTGCCTCCCATGATACCGATGGTCTCTCCGGATTTTATGTCGAGATTTATATTTTCCAGAACGGGTTTACCGCCTCTTTCATAATTGTATGCAAATGATACGTCCGTGAAAGTTACGGAACCGTCTTTTATCTCTGTAACAGGGTTTTCGGGATTTTTAAGGTCTGATTCTTCGTCCAAAACTTCCGCAATACGTTCGGCACTGGCTGCGCTTATGGTAAGCATTACGAATATCATGGAAAGCATCATAAGGTTCATCAGGATGTTCATGCAGTAAGCTAAAAGGCTCATGAGTTCGCCTGTGGTAAGGTCGTTCACGCTTATCATTTTAGCTCCCATCCAGCTGATGACCAGGATGCAGGAAAAAACGGTAAGCTGCATAATGGGCATATTCAGGACAACCTTGCCCTCGGCTTTCTTGAAGATGTCGTAGATTCCCTTTGAGGCTTTCCTGAACCTGTCTATCTGCTCATCTTCCCTGACATAAGCCTTGACCACGCGGATAGCGGTGACGTTTTCCTGGACGGATTCGTTTAATTTGTCGTATCTGGGGAAGGCTTTTCTGAATACCTTGGTAGCACTGCATATTATGGTAAAAACAACAATTCCCAGAGCGATGACGGCAACGAGATAAACCCTGGCGATGCGGGCGTTGATATAAAACGCCATGCACATGGCAAAAATGATGCTTGCGGGGGCACGCATTGCCATTCTCAGAACCATCATGAATGAATTCTGGACATTTGTGACATCGGTGGTGAGTCTTGTTACAAGGCTTGATGTGGAGAATTTATCGATGTTTGAGAAGGAAAAAGTCTGTATGTTGTCATACATGGACTTTCTTAAGTTTTTTGCAAGACCTGTGGCAGCTACCGAAGCAAACCGGCCTCCCAGTATTCCTCCGATAAAGCCGATCAGTGCTGCAAATACCATATAAAGACCGATCTTGAGAATATGATTCATGTTGCCGGCATAGACGCCGTCATCGATGATGGATGCCATAAGATAGGGAACGATCATCTCCATGGCCACCTCCACCAGCATGCAAAGCGGTGTGAGAATGGCCGGAAGCTTGTATTCCCGTATCTGGCCTATAATTTTTTTCCACATTTTGTTATTTCCTTAATTAATTTTAATCCGACTCTTTTATTATAAAACCTGGACGTTTCAAGTCAACCGGATGTGGTATCCAAAAGCAGGACAAATACATGGCTGATTTGTGGTAAAATATATTAAAACTTCTGTATATACGGGCATTTTAAAGGGAGAATGATATGTTATATACCGAAAAAGCAAATGAATGGAAAAACAGCCTCGAAAAAACGGATCCGCTTTATGACGAACTTGTGAGTGTGACCGATGAGGCGGAACTTGAAGACAGATTTTACAAAGACCTGTCCTTCGGTACTGCGGGACTCAGAGGCAAGGTGGGTGTGGGAACCAACCGCATGAACCGCTTTACTGTAGGCCGGGCAGCCCAGGGAATAGCCGATTATATTAAAAAAGAGGGAGACGAGGCCTGCAAAAGAGGCGTTGTGATAGCCCATGATCCCAGGCATTTTTCTTCGGAATTTTCGAAGATGACGGCGCTTATCCTTGCTGAAAACGGCATAAAGGCATACACTTTCCCGTCTCTCAGGCCAACCCCGGAGCTTGCTTTTATGATAAGGCGTCTTAAGTGCATTTCGGGGATCAATATCACCGCATCCCACAACCCCAGGGAATATAACGGATTTAAGGCATACTGGGAGGACGGATGCCAGGTAAGCTCATCAGTTGCAGACGGCATGACAGACTGCATCAATGCGGTGGATTATTTTACCGGAATAAAAGGGATGACCGCACTTGATGATACCCTGGATAAAGCCTATGAGAAGGCTGTTTCCGAAGGCTTTGTCACCATTCTTGACGAAAAATATGACAGGGAGTACCTGGATAAGATAAAGGGGCTTGCGATCCACGAAGGTGAGGAACTTGATCTGTCCATTCCCATAATTTACACCCCTCTTAACGGTGCGGGCAGCATTCCTTTTATGACGGTCATGAAGGAAAGGGGATTTTCAAATATTTCCATCGTGGAAGAGCAGAAAGACCCTGATCCTGACTTTACCACCGTCGGCTATCCAAATCCTGAGGATCCGAAGGCCTTTAAGATGTCCGAAGAACTGGGAAAAAAGACCGGAGCCCAGCTGCTTATGGCAACAGATCCCGATGCGGACAGATTTGCCATAGAGCTTCTTATGGACAACGGAGAATATCTGCCCCTTAACGGGAATCAGACGGGCTATATCCTTGTGGGTTATATCTTAGACGGAATGAAGGATGCGGGAACACTTCCCGAAAACGGTGCAATGGTAAAATCCATAGTAACATCCACCATGTCTTCCGTAATGGCGGAAAAATACGGGGTTAAGATGTATGAATCCCTTACGGGATTTAAGAATATCTGCGGTCTGATCCCTTATCTTGAAAGCAGGGATGAAAAATATCTCTTCGGATACGAGGAATCTGTGGGATATGCTGCGTGTGAGGATATAAGGGATAAGGACGGCATAAGTGCCGGAATGCTTGTTGCGGAAGCTGCCGCATATTATAAGAAAAAAAGCGGAAAATCACTTTACAGGGTTTTGATGGATCTTTATGAAAGATTCGGATTTTATGCAGAGGATGAACCTAATCTTGTGCTTGAAGGAATAGAGGGCAGCAAGAGAATTGCAAGGATGATGGAGCACCTGAGAAATAATCCCATTACTGAGATCGCCGGCCGGAAGGTGGAAAAGGTTATGGATTATAATGAAGGATCCGAGGATATATGTCATCCGGAAAACAAGATCCCCGGGACCAATGCACTCAGGTATTTCCTTGAGGGTGAGGATACCTGGTTTGCCATAAGACCTTCGGGAACAGAGCCTAAGATCAAATTCTATTTTTATACAAAGCAGGGTTCAAGGCAGGAAGCTTTAGATGCCAATGCCAGTATCAAAAAAGCCGTGATGGATGTGATCTGCAGCGTAGAGTGAGATTTGCGTTTTACACAAAACTCAGATTTCCCATTAGGAAATCCTTTAATATTCCAGTGCTTTCCCTGATCATATTGTTGGGAAGATAAAGAGGAACTGAAGCAGCGGGTATACCGGTAATGTCGGTATATCCGCTTTTTCTTGCTATGGCAAGGGCTCTGAATACATGGAAATCACTTGTTACAATGCCTACGGAAGCCCCTGACAGATCCGGCTCCATGGCCATGGAAAACTGCAGGTTTTCGGATGTATTGGTTGAAGAATCCTCCATAAGGATCCTGCTTTCGTCTATTCCGCGGTTTACAAGATAATCATTCATCACCTGTGCTTCGGAGGTTATCTCATTGCTTCCCTTTCCGCCGGATACGATTATGACTGTATCCGGGTTTTCGGTGGCATAGTCATATGCCCTGTCCAGTCTCATTCTGGTAACTACGGCGGGGCCCGTGGGTTTTACCTGGGCGCCCAGGACGATTATGTAATCAAGACGGGGGGTGTTTTGTGCAAAGAACCCGTTTACCACCATGCACTGGGTGGCCAGCACAAAAATGAGCCCGGCTCCGATCATTAATGCAAAAAATACCTTAAGCGGAGCCTTCATGCGCCTGATGAAGCCTTTTCCAAGCAGTAGTCCGCACAGGAACAGGAATGCGGCACCCGCAAACCAGCAAAGGTAAAAATTAGAGCCGGAATTTGCAAGCCTTACTATAATGCCGTAGAGAAGACAGAGAATAGCTGGTATGCATAGAATGAACCCTTCGATCCTTTCTTTTTTCACATCAGGGCTTTCCTCCGCATCCGCAAAACTTTTCCGTTTGATGTTTGAATATATCAGGTGGTAAATGATGGAAATTGCCGATGCGATGAACCATGATATGGGATATGTGGCAAGGAGCACCTGCAGAGTCCTGTGTTCTCTGAAAACCGTAAGTATCCAAAGGATCCTTATTCCGCACACTCCCAGGACACTTATGATCATGGGGCCCACTGCGTTGCCCATGCCTCGTTCCGCCGCGGAGCACAGTTCAAGGGCGATATAGGTGAAGTAATATGAAACTATCAGCTGGACCATGTATTGTGCGATGGTGATGACTGCTTCGTCACTCGAGAAGAGCATCAGAATATATCTGCTGAATGCAAGCAGCACCGTCTCTGTGACCACGGTAAGGCCCAGCAGATACAAAGTACCCGTGCGTACTGATTTTTTGACTCTTGTAAATGAGCCAGCCCCGAAATTCTGGGCAACAAAGGTTGAGGTTGTGATGCCCATACAGGAGCACATCATCCAGAAGATCTGGTCTGCTTTTCCCGTTGCAACCCATGCCGCAACGGTATCCGTTCCAAAGCCGTTAACAGCCGTCTGGATCAGGACATTTGATGCGGTGTAGGTGAGGCTGTGGATTGTTGACGGAATGCCAATTGCCAGTATTCTTTTCAGGTAATAGGAATGAAGCCTGATCTTTTTTAGATACAGTCTGTAGCTGTCCTTTGTCCGTACAAGCACATAGATGGTCATTACGGCACTCACGGCCTGAGAGATGATGGTGGCAAGAGCAACTCCCGCAACTCCCATTCCCATAAAAAGAACCAGGACAAGGTCAAGTATGATATTTACTATGGAAGTTATGATGAGGAAATACAGGGGTCTTTTTGAGTCGCCCACGGCACGGAGAATTCCCGCACCCATATTGTAGATAAGGTTGGGAATCATGCCGGCAAGATATATCTGAAGGTATATGACGGATCCGTCAAGTGTCTCTGCCGGTGTGTTCATGGCAAGCAGCATTTTTTCTGTAAGAGGAATTCCGGTGATCATCATCAGTGCACCGATGAGTATGGCAAATGCCATGCCGGTGTGAACGGACTTTGATACGTCCTCATCCCTGCCTGCGCCGTAATACTGTCCGACTATGATGGTGACGCCGGAAGAAAGCGCCGTAAGTCCGCCCACAAATACATTGACCAGTATCGCGGAAGCACCGCCTACCGCAGATAAGGCTTCCTTTCCCACGAACCGTCCCACGATAACGGAGTCCGCGGTATTATAAAGGAGCTGAAAAAAAGTGCCCAGCATAAGAGGAAGGAAGAACGCGATCATTTCCTTCGCGATATTTCCTTCGGTTATGGGATTTATGACCTTTGCAGAGGTGTTTTTTTCTTTAATCGTTGTGTCCATGTTTTTGATGATTAGGTTGTTTTTGTCATAGAAAAATCAATATCATTATAATACACGATTCGGACATGGCCATA
The DNA here is from genome assembly GCA_900320825.1 of uncultured Lachnospiraceae bacterium. Taxonomy (GTDB): domain Bacteria; phylum Bacillota; class Clostridia; order Lachnospirales; family Lachnospiraceae; genus AC2028. The sequence goes on from ONTX01000108.1 coordinate 7,832, forward strand.
AGTATATATAAATGATTACGATAAAATTGCAGGTAATCTTTTTGGTTTGCCTGCAATTCTTTTATTTCGTATATCGGTGTTCTTGACTCTGATACGATAAAATGATAATATCAATACGAAAAAACCGTATTTTCCGGAAAGGAGCAGCCATGGACTATCCTGCAAAAAGTATCAGAATGATTGTATCGGGAAATATCAATCGCCTGCTTAGTGAAAGTAAGAAGACCAGACATCAGATTTGTGACGATTTGGGGATTAAATACACCACTTTTTGCGACTGGATCAAAGGAAACAGTTCACCCAAATTGGAATCTCTGGAAGCTATGAGTTCGTACTTTGGGGTTGAAATCGGGGATTTTTTTGTTGATTTTGATGATCCCGGAGATATAAGCAAAAGACTTTCTTCATATGCCGCTCACGCAATGACTCTTGATGTTTCTATACTTGATAGCATTACGGATGACCAGTTCCGGGAACTTATCAACAAGGGTTTTTCCTTCAGACACAAATCTCTTGAAGAATATATTCGTGAAAGCGGAAGAAAACTTGTCGCAAGTCCTGAATATGCCTGGGGAAGCCCTGTGGGGGATGAATTATGGTAACTCAGGGTGAAGTGATAAATGTAGGTGGAATAGAAGCGCCGGTTCTTGTTATAAGCAAAAATGTTTATAACGAATCGGGAGCTGCGATAGTTTGCCCCATTATGAATAAGAAACCTAAAGATATTTTGAATGTACATATTGAAACTTCCGTGATCAGCGGATATGTAATATGCGATGAGTTTAAGAGAATAAACTGGAAGGAGAGGGGAGCTTTCAGCAAAGGTACTGTTTCACCGATTAAACTTTTTTGCGTGCTGGATATTGTGAGTGCACTGTTTGATTTTGTCTGAAGATATTGTAACCGGGAGGAATCTGACAAGTCCTTCCGGTTTTTCTTATCTTGTAATACCCCTTCGTAAGTGTTAAAATTTTCAAGGTGTTTTTATTGAATATCGGGAGTTTTCCCGTAAAAAAAGATTTAACAAGGAGACATATCATGAGTAAGAATTTTTCGGATCTGCTTGCACAGGTTAAGAGCCTCGATAAGCAAAAACTTGCCGTTGCAGTCGCACAGGACGCTCCGGTACTTGAAGCTGTAAGAGAAGCACACAGAATGGGTATTGTTGATGCCATTTTGGTAGGTGACGAGGAGAAGATCCGTGCTATCGGAAAAGATCTTGATATGAGACTTGATGAATACGAGATCGTTGATGTTAAGGATCCCATGGAAGCAGCTCTCAAGGCTGTAAGCTTCGTTCACGAAGGCAAGGCTGACATGTACATGAAGGGACTTGTTGATACCAAGACCTTCCTTAAGAGCGTTCTTGACAAGGAAGTGGGACTTCGTACCGGAAAGCCTCTTTCCCATGTATGCGTATTCGAACTTCCCGGAATCGACAGACTTCTTTTCCTTACCGATGTAGCTTTCATGCCTTATCCCACTCTTGAGGACAAGGTTGCCATCATCGACTATACCGTAGAGGTTGCAAATGCATGCGGAGTTGAGATGCCCAAGGTAGCACCTCTTGCCGCAGTTGAGGTTGTAAATCCCAAGATGCCCGTAACCGTTGATGCGGACGAGCTTCGTAAGATGAACGAGGAAGGAAAGATTAAGGGCTGTATCGTAGACGGACCTCTTTCACTTGATATCGCTCTTTATAAGGAAGCTGCAGAGGAGAAGAAAGCAACCGACAGACCCTGTGCCGCAAGTGCAGATATCCTTCTTTTCCCCGACATCCACGCAGGAAACCTTGTTTATAAGTCAATCGTTCACATGGTACCCGGCGTAAAGAACGGAAATATCCTTACCGGAACCAAGGCTCCCGTTATCCTTACTTCAAGATCCGACACCAAAGAAGTTAAGGTTAACTCCATAGCTCTTGCAGCGGTTGTTTCAGACAAGATGAAGAAGATGAATAAATAATAAGGAGAAAAAACATGGCACTTAAGAGTCTTATAATCAATCCCGGTTCCACATCAACCAAGGTCGGAATCTTCGAAGATGAGACCTGCGTAGTAGATGAAACTCTCCGTCATTCAACCGAAGAGATCTCACAGTATGATTCAATCATTGCACAGAAGGATTTCCGTAAGCAGATCATTCTGGATTTCCTTAAGAACAGCAATATCGACGTTAACTCATTTGATTTCATTGTAGGAAGAGGCGGACTTTTAAAGCCCATTCCCGGCGGAACCTACGAAGTTACCGATGCGGTTGTTAAGGATCTTGAGATCGGCGTTCAGGGTCAGCATGCATCAAACCTCGGCGGAATCCTTGCCCGTGAGATCGCTGACCAGATCGGAAAGAAAGCATTCATCGTTGACCCCGTAGTTGTAGACGAGCTCAGTGATGTTGCAAGGATCTCAGGTATGCCCGAGTGCCCCAGAACTTCCATTTTCCATCCCCTTAACCAGAAGGCTGTAGCAAGACGCTATGCCAAGTCAATCGGCAAAAAGTATGAGGACTTAAGACTTGTTGTGGCTCACCTTGGAGGCGGTGTTTCCGTAGGTGCTCACGAGTACGGCAAGATCGTTGATGTATATTCCGCATTCGAAGGAGACGGCGCACTTTCACCCGAAAGATGCGGAGGTCTTCCCACCGGAAAACTCATCAGACTCTGCTATTCGGGAAAATATTCCGAGAAGGAGATGCTCAAGAAGGCTACCGGCCAGGGTGGTTTCAATGCATATCTTGGAACCAATGATGCAAGAGAAGTAATGAAGAGAATGGATGAAGGCGATGAGCAGGCTAAGATCGTCATGGAAGCATTTATCTTCCAGGTATGTAAGGACATCGGAGCTGAATCCACCGTTCTTAAGGGAGATGTTGACCAGATCATCATCACCGGCGGTATCGCTTATAACGAGAGAGTTACCAAGGCCATGATCGAGAGAGTAGGAAAGATCGCTCCCGTAACCGTTTATCCCGGAGAGGATGAGCTTCTTGCTCTTGCACAGGGCGGACTCAGGGTTATGAACGGAGAAGAGCAGGCTAAGGTTTACGCCTGATCTGAAGATCCGGTTTCTTTAAATAACCAAATATGACCAGGAAAAAAGGACTGCCTCGCGGCAGTCCTTTTGTTATTACAGGTAATCACTTACAGGTAATCTCTTCCAAGAAGATCTTCGTATGAAATAAATACATCAATGAATCCTGAAGCATAAGGTCCCATGTCGTAAGGAGGATAGTAATAGTAGATTCCGTCCTGCGTAAACTCAATGCATCCGCTGTCAAGGCTTGCGTATTCATATGCATCTTTATATACGGTTTCCTCATCCTGGGCAAAATAGGGATTTGAGTAATAATCGTAGCTTAAGTAATCTTCTTTGGTCTTTTCCGCGATGAGCTTTTTGAAATCCTTCTCTTTTCCGGTATAGAAATCTTTTATGGTCACGATCTCTCCGGTATTAAGATCAAAGAGGTACTGGTTTCTTGAAGGATAACCGTGAGCGCCGCCTGCGTACCAGTATCCGCTCATATTTACGGCAAGGAAATCATCGCTTATTATGCTTACCTTGCTAACGGTAACGTCATCTGTTGTAAGATACCAGTCGGGGTGTTCCTGATGTTCTTTGCATTCCTCTTCGGTAAACTCTGCTTCATCAGAGGTGGTTGCGTTCAAAATGGCGGTATTTTCCAATACTTCGTTTATATCCTCGGCATATTCGGACAATGAATCGTCAAGGATGAAATATTCGCAATAGTTTTCTTCAATAGGGCTTTCGCAAAGATTGCAGGTTGAAGTATTTGATATATAGTCCACGGTTCCGTAATCAAAAATGTCAACGCTGCCTATGGCATACAGTTCTTCCGGCTCCGAAAATCTTTTTGTATCCACTGTAAACCATTTGATGAAAGAACTGTCGAATTTGGCATAGCATACGCAGGAATCGCCTATTGCAAATCCTTCGGTTCCGGGGGTTACGCCGGATCCGGGCACATAAGTTTCGTCGTATAAAAGAACGCTTTCATCTTCATCGGAATCATATCTGTAAATATAATTATGAGCTATTCCGTATTCTTCGATGTCGTTTAATGAATAGTAAAATTCATTCTCTCTCTGGCCGAGAAATGTCACGGACTTTGCTTCTCCGGAAACAGGTTTTGATGATCCGGATTTTACATCGTAAATACAAACGGTTCCGTTTACGTAGCTGTCGTCATACTGAATGTAGATCATGCTTGTTTTGTTGTATGCATAGACATAGACGTTTTTGAGATTGGGAAGCTTGGTGATATTTCCCTTTTTATCAACCGTTACATAGTCACTTTCCTTGTTTCCAAGGACGAAACCGCACTCTTCATAAGCCTGGGTGAGGCTTGAAGCGTCATATTCGGGGCCGCCGGCACTTCCTCTGAGGGAGATGCCTTCCTCGTGTGCGGTGTCTAAGATTCCTGAGATCTTAAGCTTTTTTTCTTCGAATGAGTCTGTTTTTTCGTCATATCCCAGGCAGATTTCCGTATAACCAAGGGTGTTTCCTTCGTCGTCATATCCCAGGAAATAGTCTATGTAGATTTTGCCGTCGTAGTAATCGCAGCACTGGATAAAGCTTTCGCTGTTTCCCTTCCACACGTCGTAAATATTACCGTTATCAATGTTTAAAGCGTAAACAAAATACGTGTTTTCATCATCAACAGTTCGCGAACCGCTGAAAAACAGGAAACCGTCACCGTAGCATTCGAGTTTGGAGCAGCTGTGATCAGGTTTGCCGTAAATCTCATAGATTTCTTTTTCATCGGAAGACAGATCATCATAAAGGCTCTTTCTGTCATACATCTTCACTTCGTTTTTTGCGATATCATAGATGCCGATGTTATCCGCATAGGCGTTTCTGGTAAGGAGGATCTGCCCGGATGTTTCTTCCGAAGGCTCGTTTGCAGGGGCTTCATCTTCATCATCCTTATCCTTGTCATCCTCAGGCTTTTCGGTTTCTTCCCGGCTTTCTTCGGGCTTTTCCGCGGTCTGCTTTTCGCATCCCGAGAGCATAAATGATGCTGTCAGAAGGCAGAGGAAAGCTGTTTTGATCAGGTACTTTTTTCTCATTTTTTCCACCTCACAAAATTACTGAGCCGGCTATCGGCTTTTGCGTGTTTATTATTACTGGAATATCCAGTTGTAATACGGAAGTATCCTTATGTCGGTCTGGTATGCACTCTTCAAAAAGAGTGCGAAAAATGCGGCAAAAGCAAGGGCGATGAGAATGCTCCATATGGCCTTTGCTTTTTTGTTTTCGATCCTGAGCAGAAGGGAAGGAATGTAGAAGACGTTGGTTATGCTCAGGTAAAAACCGATCCTTGATATCTCGGGCATGAATGAACAGAAGGTGTATAAAAGCAGGGCAAAAAGGTTGCAGTAGAATCCGAATCTGAGTTTTGCATCATCCCTGACTTTTTTGATGTATATAAGGGAAAAGAGAAATATGGCCAGTGCCCTGCCGATGCTTGTGATGCTGGTGAGTCCCTTGTCGAACATTGATCCTTCGTAGAAGGGGTAGAACAGGAAGATGACCTTCCGATAGAGTCCGGGGACGGCGATAAAGGATCCGCAGGCAAGTGCCATGGCCATATGTCCGAATACGTTCCATTTGACAGCTGCAAGGATATATAAAGGAATAACGATGAGTACGGATTTGTGGAACAGTGATGCAAGGATTATCAGAGAGGTGAATTTAACATAGTCTTTTTCGTGGATGTATTTTATGGAATACATTGCAATGGAAAGTGCAAGATAATATCTGACATTGTTAAGGCTGCCGAAATAGTATCCGGCGGTCATGAAAATATATACGGAAAAAACAAACCATTCACCCTGTTCGTGGAGGGCTTTTACCATAAAAAATGTGGTGACGATGGAGAAAAAGGCGAAAATTGGAAGGTAGTTATCATAGCTTAAAAACCACTGGAGGAATTTCACGACGTAAGTGAATCCGGGTTCGTAGCTTACATATCTGTCCTGGGCTATGAGTTTAAAATTATCCCTGTAGACCCAGTAGTCATTTCCCACAGCAATCCTGCAGAGAGAAACTCCCGCAAGGAGAATGAAGATCTCTGCCGAGCAGAGTATGTTCCTTGCTTCTTTTCTGGAAAGATAGGGTGAAAATCTGCGCAGGGGAACAACACCCGCCTGATCGGTCCCGTGAGCGATGACCGTAACGAGAAGTGTAAGAGCGATATACAAAAAGAGTCCGTAAGTGATCATTTCTTCTTTTTATTATCTTTCTTTCCGTCTTTTGTATATCCGGATCTCTTTCCGAAATAATATGCCTTTATGAGAAGGTCATCCTGATCGGTCAGGATCGCACAGATAGGTTCCTTGTCAAAGCGGCTGAGGAGGGAAAGGCCTCTCTGGTCAGCTTTGATATCAAGAAGTGAGCTGAAGACATATACTACAGGCAGTTCATTTGCTTTTACAGCGTCATGAAGTTCTTTTGACTCTGTGTCAATAAGGTTTATGGGCTTGTCTGAAACCCCGGTTCCAAGGGTTTTGAGCTTTTTAATGATTTCCGATTCCTTTTCGGCGGGGAGGGTTGATGCGATGACAAAACCATCATCTCCCGCAAGGTCACTTAAGGAGTTTGCCAGACATTCGGAATCAAGAGTTCCTGCAAAAGGAGTGTGGTATCTTTTCTCTATGGTCTCGGGAAGAAGGATCCTGTCATCAGATATAATGATATAAGAAATGATGAAGGATGATGCAATGAGTCCCAGGATGGCACCGAGCACCAAAGCTCTTATTGACCTTGTGTCAAAAGTGATTCTTTCAGGATAATAGGCCCTTCCGATGACTCTGGTTCCTGTTATCTCGGGAAGACTTTCCACAAATGAAACACCTCCTTCGAGAGATGCATCGGCGATCCTTAATGCAAGTTCGGGATCGGTATTTTTGATCTGGAACGTCAGGATCTTCATGTCGGATTTTAAAGTTGCGGAGAAGGATTCTTTTACCGTATCGAAATCAAGACCGGGGTCTGAATTTACGATCGCTTCAATAAATTCACTGTCCTGAGACATCTGTTCCCAGGCATACTCATTGTAAAAGATCATCAGGTTTGCATCCGCTTCCGGAATGTAATCAAGATGGATATCACATTCGGTCATATAGTACACGGGAGTAAGAGCCCTGTATCCCACGTGGCAGGCACATATAAGTATGGCACCTGCTATCACCGATATGATGATCACGTGGATCTTTCTGATAAACCTCAGCAAAAAGAGTCTGCCGTTTACCGGTTCATCACCGTATCTCATAGCCCATAATTTCATTTCTTTATCCTCGTTTATAATCTGCCTAACACATTTATCAGTTCATCAAGAGAACTTATCGTGGCAAAAATCCTGTCTGAAACGGAAGGTTCCTCTGCTGTCTGGTCCGGCACAAATACAACCCTTAACCCGGCATCGTAAGCTGAGATGATTCCGTTTGGTGCATCCTCAACTGCGATGCATTCATCTGCGGGAAGGCCTAATTCCTTAAGGGCGTTCAGATAAACATCCGGAGCCGGCTTTCCGTATTTACAGTCGGCGGCGGAGCATATTTTGTCGAACTCATCCTTAAGTCCCACCGTAGTCAGATAGGATGTGGTTCTTTCCATATCCGTTGCGGTGGCGATGGCTCTTAAAATGTTTTTTTCCTTAAGCATTTTAAGGGCGTTTAGGGCACCTTTTTTCGGATGGATCCCTTCTTTTTTTACCAGTTCGCTATACAGCTGCTTTCTGTACTGTCTTACTTTGTCATAGTCGAATCCGTCACCGAACCATTCACGAAACCTGTCGTATGCAAAGGGGCGCCCGAGACTTCTCATCTGAAGGTACATTTCTTCGGTTACGTGAAAGCCAAAATGAGCGCATGCTTCGGGCCAGCAAATGCGGTAATATTTTTCCGTATCGAGTATTGTTCCGTCAAGGTCGAATATGACTGCTTTTATCATAACGGTTTGAAAAAAAACGCTTTTTTATGTTAAAATCAATTCGGTTTTTATTTTAATATTTACGCAATTTATCGTCAACTTTACGGCGAAAGAGAGCGGAAAAAGGGAAGCCTTAAATGCTCAGATTTTACCTGACTATCCTGGTGTCGATGCCATGGATAATCTATTTCATAATCAAAAGAAAGTACATAATGAAGAACAAGGATGCATATCCCATGGAAGAAAGATATGCATTCGTCAAGAGAATGATCGTCCAGTGCATGAGAAACGGAAGGATAAGGACCAAGGCCTACGGGCTTGAGAACCTTCCGAAAGAGGGCGGTTATGTAATGTTTCCCAATCATCAGGGCAAGTTTGACACACTGGGGATCATGTATTCCCACGAAAAGGTCTGCACCGTGGTAATGGATGAGATCAGGTCCAAGATGCCCCTTGCGGATGAACTGGTTGATCTGCTGGAAGGATGCAGGCTGAACAAGTCCGATATGCGCTCACAGGTAAAGAGCATCAAGACCGTTGCCGAGGAGGTTAAGAGCGGACGCATTTATATCATTTTTCCCGAAGGTGGATATTATCACAACAGGAATGTGGTTCAGGATTTTCTTCCCGGAGCGTTCAAGGCGGCCATGATGGCCAAAAGTCCCATCGTTCCCGTGGCACTTGTTGATTCCTACAGAGCCTTCGGAGTCAATTCACTCAGAAAGATCACGACCCAGGTCCATTACCTTAAGCCTTTGTATTATGAGGATTACAAGGATATGAAATCCAAGGAGATATCCGATCATGTCAGACTTGAGATCATGAAAAAGATCAACGAAACCATGGAAGCAAAAGGAAAAAAAGCTCCGAACAAAATACCGGAATAATGATAAATCCCCTGCCATATCAAATGGCAGGGGATGTTTTTTTCTAAATCAGTTTAAGATGCGCATCAGCTGTTTTGTTTGTCTTCAAGTGGAAAACCGAAATACCTGACTGCGTTGTAGTAGGATATGTTTTCGACTATCTCTCCCAGAGTCTTATAATCCTCGGGATATTCGCCTTTTTCAACCCATTCGCCTAAAATGTTGCAGAGTATTCTTCTAAAATACTCATGACGGGTATAGCTTAAAAAGGATCTTGAATCCGTGAGCATTCCCACAAATCCCGAGAGATTTCCAAGGCTTGCAAGGGATTTTATCTGGTCCGTCATTCCTTTTATGTGATCGTTGAACCACCATGCGGATCCGTGCTGGATCTTTGCAACTGCATCGGAATCCTGGAAACATCCGATCACGGTTCCTATGTACTCGTTATCCGCAGGATTGAGGGAGTAAAGGATCGTTCTGGGAAGGCTTTTCTTTGATTCCAGAAGGTTCAAAAAATCGGCACACTGGCTTGAAGGTGCATAGTTGTTGATGCAGTCATAACCGGTGTCGGGACCGAGTTTTTCGAACATACGGGTATTGTTGTCTCTTTTACAGCCGTAGTGAAGCTGCATGGTCCAGTTAAGCCTTACATATTCACCCGCCACAAATGCCATGAAAGCGGTCTTGAACCTGTATTCGTCGTCTTTTGAGGGGATGTTTCCTTCCAGTCTTTTCCGGAAGATTTCCGAGATCTCTTCATCGGTTGCGGGGGCATACATTACGAACTCCAGAGCGTGGTCTGAAACAAGGCAGCCCTGCTCATTAAAGAATTCCATCCTTGTCTTAAGGGCGTTTTTAAGTTCATCCCAGCTTTTTATTTCTCCACAGCCGGCAGCATCCGAGAGTTTCTTAAGATAATCCGTGTAATCCGGCTTTTCAAGGTTCATTGCCTTGTCGGGGCGCCATGCGGGAAGGACTTTTACGTCAAAAGAAGAATCCTCCCTGATCGCCTTGTGGTATGCAAGGTCATCCACGGGATCATCAGTGGTGCAGATAAGGGTAACACCGCTTTTTTTGATGATATTCCTTACACTCATGGAAGGATCCGCCAGCTTTTTATTGCAAAGCTCCCACACTTCCTCGGCTGTGTCTGCGTTAAGATATCCGTGATAGTCAAAATACCTCTGAAGTTCGAGATGACTCCAGTGGTAGAGAGGATTTCCAACTGCCTTTCCGAGGCACTCGGCCCACTTAATGAACTTGTCGTGGTCTGAAGCATCGCCTGTGCAGTATTTTTCGGGGACACCGCAGCTTCTCATAAAACGCCACTTATAATGGTCTCCTCCGAGCCATACCTGTGCGATATTGTCGAACTGTCTGTCCTCTGCGATCTCTTTGGGTGATATGTGGCAGTGATAATCGAGGATGGGAGTTTTCTCTGCGTGCTCATGATAAAGCTTTGATGCGGGTTCAGAGAAAAGCAAGAATTCCTCGTCCATGAATTTTCTCATTTCGGTTCTCCTGTTTTTGTGTGTCTATTATTTCTTTTTTCTGGTGGTTTCGCGCATTATAAGTTCGCCGCCAAACACCGTCTTTTTGGGCATTTCCTCACCGGAAAGAACTCCCATCAGGGCTTCTGTCAGTTTCTGGCAGAGGGTTTCCAGTTTGTTGTCGATGGATGAAAGCTCGGGATCCGAGCAGGAAGCCAGCATCGAATTGTTGTAGCCGATAACGGAAAAGTCTTCGGGAATCTTGTATCCTTTTGACTTGGCGTATTTTACGGCACTCAGTGCCAGGGTATCGTCCGCTGCAATAACACCGTTGAATTTATGGCCTCCCGATGCAACTTTATCAAGCTGTGCCATCATTCCGTGGATGTCTTCCCTTGCTCCCTCAAAATACTGAAGCTGTCTTTCGCTGACATTTATCCCGGCATCCTTCATGGCATCCCTGAATCCGCGCTCTTTGAGAGCTCCGGAGTAGGACAGTGAATTGTAGAAGTAAAGGATGTTTTTGATGCCGGATGAAAGAAGCTCGCCGGTTGCTTTATACATGCTCTTGTAATCATCCGAACTTACACAGTAGATATTGTTTCCTTCAAGCTCGGCATTTAAGAGCATTACAGGAACGTTTTCTGCGGCGTTAATGATGTATTTGTTGTCGCAGGCGTCAGGGTATACGAAGTTGGAACCTACAAGGATTATTCCGTCGACTTTCTTGCTGATGAGTAGGTCGATGGCCGCTTTTTTATCCTTGAGAGCATATCCTGTACAGCACAGGAGCGAGTCATATCCGTTGTTTCTGAGGTTTTCTTCAAAATAGTAAATAGCCTTGGCAAGATACAGATCCGATGAATCCGCGGCCAGGATGCCTATGGTCTTCATGGTGTTAAGACCCAGGCCTCTCGCGAAGGCATTGGGAGTGTAGCCTGTGTTTTTGATGGCATCCAGAACTTTCTTTTTTGTGGCTTCACTTACATTATTGGAGTTATTAAGGACTCTTGAGACCGTAGCGATGGAAACGCCGGCCTGCTCGGAAATGTCGTAGATAGTTACTGAATGTTCTTTCAATGTAAGGACCCCCTGAAAAACATTTTTGTTTGTTGAAAATTATGAAAGCGTTTACACGAGCAATTATAGTAAAAGATGAAAATGATTTCAAGTGTTTCAGGAAAAAAATATTTTCAGGCTTGACGATAGCAATAAATAAGGGTATTATCACAATGTAAGGGCTTTCATAAAAATTCAAAAATAATCGTGTAAACACTTTCTGAAATCAGCGGAAAAAACTTGTAAAAATCTGTAAAAAAAATAATGGAGGATTCAAAAAATGGAGATTCTTAACCGTGAAAAAAGCGGAAAAAAAGACCGTCCGGTAAAGGTTGTTCAGTTCGGGGAAGGAAACTTTCTCCGTGCATTTGTTGATTATATGATCGATATAGCCAACGAAGAGGGAACTTTTGACGGCGACATAGTCCTGATAAAACCCATAGAATTCGGCAATCTGGATCTTTTCCATAAGCAGGACTGTCAGTATACCGTATCTCTCAGGGGAAATGTGGGCGGAAAAGAAACGAAGATAAACCGCATAGTTACATCGGTTTCGGATGCGGTGGATGCCATAAACGAATATGACAAATACATGGCTCTTGCAGAGATCCCGACCTTACGTTTTGTTGTTTCCAATACAACGGAGGCAGGTATCGTTTACGTGCCCGAAGACAGATTTGAGATGGATCCTCCTTCAAGCTTTCCCGGAAAACTTACAAAATTCCTCCATCACAGGTATGAGACATTTAGCGGAGCACCTGACAAGGGCCTCGTAATGCTGCCGGTGGAACTCATTGATGACAACGGAATGCACCTTAAGGAGTGCGTTTTCAAACAGATAGACAATTGGGGACTCTCCGGTGAGTTTAAAAAGTGGGTGGATGAAAACTGTGTTTTCACCCAGACCCTGGTAGACCGCATAGTCACAGGATATCCCAAGGCAACAGAGGAAAAAGAATGGGAAGAGCTGGGATACGAGGACCATATCATGGTAACCGGCGAACCCTTTGCACTCTGGGTCATTGAATCCGATAAGGATATCAGCGGAGAATTCGATCTTCCCGGTGCGGGACTTCCTGTTGTATTTACCAAAGATCATCATCCTTACAAGCAGAGGAAGGTCAGGATCTTAAACGGAGCCCATACCTCTTTTGTCCTTGCGGCATGGCTTTGCGGAAAAGACATCGTCCGTGATTCAATGCGTGATGAAGTCATCAAAAACTTTATGAACAGGACCATTTACGACGAAGTCATCCCCACACTCACTCTTCCCGAGGAGGATCTTAAGTCATTTGCATCAGAGGTTGAAAACCGTTTTGACAATCCTTTTGTTGACCATTCCCTCCTTGCAATCTCACTTAATTCCGTATCAAAGTGGAGAGCGCGCTGCATGCCTTCATTCCTGGGATATGTGGAAAAATTCGGAAAGCTTCCGGTGCATCTTACATTTTCCATCGCAGCTCTTATCGAGTTTTATAAGGGAACCGAGATCGAAGGCGGTGTCCTGAAAGGAAACAGAAACGGTCAGAGCTATGATATAAAAGATGATGCGGCGGTTCTTGAATTCTTTGCCGCAAATTCATCGAAAGAGCCTGCGGAGCTGGCAAAGGCTTATCTTGGAAGAGAGGACTTCCACGGTCAGGATCTTAACAAGGTGGAAGGACTGACGGATGCTGTTGCCGGATATATTGCCGATATCCGCTCCGAAGGTATGTATGAAGCAATGAAGAAGATAGGTTGATGATATATGAAGGATTATCTCAGGATCAATGAAAAAGACAATGTAGCCGTTGCAATAAACGAGTTGCCGATACATTCCTCCCTCAATCCTGAACCGGAAGGAGCAGCGGTTCAGACTCTCGAGACTATTCCCGCAGGCCATAAAGTGGCTTTGCGGGATATCCGCGAGGGCGAGAAGGTAATAAAATACGGATTTCCCATAGGGATTGCAACTGCAGATATCCCTGCAGGAAGTCATGTCCATACACATAATATAAAAACGGGACTGACAGAATCTGCCGAATATAAGTATGAGCCTGCAGGTGCCAAAAATCCCAAAGGCATAACAGGAACCTTTAAAGGTTTTTTGCGTGATGACGGGAATGTGGGAGTAAGGAACGAAATCTGGATAATACCAACCGTAGGGTGTGTAAACGATGTTGCAAAGGCTATTGCCGGCGTATCACAAAAACATATCAAGGGATCGGTTTCGGATGTCATCGCCTTTTCTCACCCATACGGATGTTCCCAGATGGGTGAAGATCAGGATAATACAAGGAAGATCCTGTGTGATCTTATAAACCATCCGAATGCCGGAGGCGTCCTGGTACTTAGTCTTGGCTGCGAGAATTCCAATCTCGATGTGCTTAAGCCCATGCTGAAAAATGCAGATCCCGAGAGGGTGAAATTCCTTGTCTGCCAGGAATCCGAAGATGAGATCGCTGACGGAGAAAAACTTGTAAAAGAACTCATAACATATGCAGGTTCTTTCAGAAGAGAAGATGTTCCCGTTTCGAAACTTGTCATAGGATTAAAATGCGGAGGATCAGACGGCCTTTCCGGAATTACGGCTAATCCTCTTGTAGGACGTTTTTCCGACAGACTTGTGTCAAAGGGCGGTACCACCATCCTTACGGAAGTCCCCGAGATGTTCGGTGCGGAGACCATTCTGATGAACAGATGCGAAACTCCCGAACTTTTCGACAAGACAGTATGTCTTATAAATGATTTTAAAAATTATTTTACTTCCAACGGTCAGACGGTATATGAAAACCCTTCACCAGGCAATAAAAAGGGAGGTATTTCCACCCTTGAGGATAAATCCCTGGGATGTACCCAGAAATCCGGCTCGGCTCCTGTTAAGGGGGTCCTTGCATACGGGGAAAGAGTAAGTACGTCCGGACTCAATCTTTTGTCCGCACCGGGAAATGACCTGGTTGCGGCCACCGCTCTTGCGGCATCCGGTGCCCAGATAGTTCTTTTTACAACGGGCCGGGGCACTCCCTTTGCATCGCCTGTGCCTACGGTGAAGATCTCCACAAACTCAAGACTTGCCGGCTTCAAGAAGACCTGGATCGATTTTGATGCCGGAGTTTTGGTCGATGACGGGTGTGATCCCGGGGATGTCCTTGACGAACTTTACGATCTTGTAATAGAGGTGGCAGAGGGAAAGAAGGTCAGATCAGAAGAGGCCGGATTCCACGATATGGCTATTTTCAAGACGGGTGTTACACTGTAAGATATGTTATAATGGAAAAGCGACCGGACTCCGGTCGCTTTTATGATAAGAGGAGAAGGATATGCAGCTTGGAATAAGATTCCACGATACGGAAAAGATTGCTTTTGAAGACAGGGTTAAAAAGGTTCATGACCTGGGTTTTAAATGTGCTCATATTGCACTTTCCAAGATAGAAGATATACCTTCTGCACCGGATGCACTGACTCCCGGATACGGAAAATACATCAGGAAAGTATTTGATAAAAACGAAGTCGATATTGCGGTACTGGGCTGTTATCTTAACCTTGCAGATCCCGATGAAGAAAGGCTTAAGGTCATCAAGTACAAATATGAAGCCAGCATACGTTTTGCCTCATACATCGGTGCCGGAATGGTGGGAACCGAGACCGGGGCACCGAATTCTGAGTATAAGAGCTGCTCTGAGTGCAGGTCGGATGAAGCTTTGGAGAGCTTTATCGCAGGTCTTGAGGAGGTGGTGGGATATGCCGAAAAATTCGGAGTGGTCGTTGCAATAGAGCCCGTGGCAAAGCATATAGTCTGGAATGCCGACAGGGCAAGAAAGGTCTTGGACAGGATCGCATCTCCCAATCTCAAGATCATCTTTGATCCGGTCAATCTTCTGGATGAGACTAATTTTAAAGATCGTGAGCAGATCTTTGCACATACCATGGATGTCCTGGGACCTGATATCGTAATGCTCCATCTGAAAGATTATGTAAACCAAGATGGTAAATTAAAGTCTGTGGGCTGCGGCCTTGGTGAGATGGACTATGAGAGTATCCTAAGGTATATCAAGTCCGAAAAGCCTTTTATCCATGCAACTTTGGAAAATACCACTCCCGAAAATCACGAAAAGTGCAGGGATACGATACTGGATATATATAATAAAGTGTGAGCAAAATGGGATTATTTAAGAGTAAAGCAGAAAAAGAACTGGATGGCATCATTCTCCGCCTTGAGATGAATATGTCCAATAATTATAAGGACAATGCCCAGAGTAACCTTAAGGAACTGGAGGAAAGACTGGCACAGCTTCGGGAAAACAAAGGGGCAGGCCCCAAAGCGCTCTCGAAATATGAGGCTATTCTGGCTGATTATAAGGAAAAAATGCAGGGTTACAGCCACAAAGACCAAAAGCCCTACTGGCATTGATTAATTTGAATATCTCACATATATTTGGTAAAATGTACGGATGTGAGGTTTAAAGGAAATTATGAAACTTAGAGAAAAAATCTTCGGAACTCATTCCGAGCATGAACTGAAAAAAATCTACCCCATAGTGGATAAAATAGAAAGTTACAGGGAGGAAATGCAGGCTCTTTCAGATGATGAACTCAGAGCCAAGACCCCCTGGTTTAAGGAACGCCTTGAAAAGGGCGAGACCTTAGACGACATTCTTCCCGAGGCTTTTGCCGTAGTCAGGGAAGCTGCCAAGAGATCCATAGGAATGGAGCACTACAGAGTCCAACTTATCGGTGGTATCGTTCTTCATGGCGGAAGCATTGCCGAGATGAGAACCGGTGAAGGTAAGACCCTTGTATCAACATGTCCCGCATACCTTAATGCTCTTTCGGGAAAGGGAGTTCACATCGTTACCGTTAACGATTACCTTGCAAACCGTGACGCAGAGTGGATGGGTGCGGTTCACAGATTCCTGGGACTTACAGTCGGATGCGTACTTAATTCCATGACTCCCGAGGAGAGGCAGCAGGCGTATAACTGCGATATTACATATGTGACCAACAACGAGCTTGGCTTTGATTACCTCAGGGATAACATGGCCATATATAAGAAACAGCTCGTTTTGAGAGATCTTAATTTCTGTATCATCGACGAGGTTGACTCCGTTCTTATCGACGAAGCCAGGACGCCTCTTATCATTTCCGGTCAGAGCGGAAAATCCACCGCACTCTATGAGATGTGCGATCTTCTTGCAAGACAGCTTAAGCGCGGAGACGATGTCAAGGAACTTTCCAAGATGGATGCCATCATGGGTGTTGTCCAGGAAGAGACCGGTGACTTTGTCGTAAACGAAAAGGATAAGATCGTAAACCTTACCGAAGCCGGAACAGCAAGAGTCGAGCAGTTCTTCCATATAGAAAATCTCTCGGATCCCGAGAATACCGAGATAAACCACAATATCATCCTGGCTCTCAGGGCACATAACCTGATGCATAGGGATCAGGACTATGTTGTTAAGGATGACCAGATCCTTATCGTTGATGAGTTCACCGGACGTATCATGCCCGGCAGACGTTTTTCCGACGGACTCCATCAGGCGATAGAGGCTAAGGAGCATGTTAAGGTTAAGCGCGAGTCCAAGACTCTTGCAACCATCACTTTCCAGAATTTCTTTAATCTCTTTGAGAAAAAATCAGGTATGACAGGTACCGCTCTTACCGAAGAGGACGAGTTCAGGGAGATCTACGGTATGGATGTCATCACCATCCCCACAAACCGTCCCGTTATCAGAAAAGACCTTCAGGATGCGGTTTACAAGACTAAAAAGGAAAAACTGAACGCTATTTTGATGGCAACCCAGGAAGCTCATGCAAAGGGCCAGCCCGTTCTTATCGGTACCATCAATATCGATTCCAGTGAGGAACTCAGCAGACTGTTTTCAAAAGCAGGCATTAAGCATGAAGTGCTGAATGCGAAGTTCCATGAAAGAGAAGCAGAGATTGTAGCTCAGGCCGGTGTACACGGAAATGTCACCATCGCCACCAATATGGCAGGCCGTGGTACCGATATCAAACTTGACGAAGAAGCAAGAGCAGCCGGAGGACTCAAGATAATCGGAACAGAGCGCCATGAATCAAGGCGTATAGATAATCAGCTCCGCGGACGTTCAGGACGTCAGGGAGATCCCGGTGAATCCAAATTCTATATCTCACTTGAAGATGAGCTGATGAGACTCTTCGGTTCGGAACGTCTTATTGCCATGTTCAATGCTCTCGGAATCCCCGAGGGACAGGAGATAGAACACAAGGCTCTTACCGGTGCCATTGAGTCGGCACAGAAAAAGATCGAAGCCAACAACTTCGGTATACGTAAGAATCTGCTTGAGTATGACCGCGTCATGAGCGAGCAGAGACAGATCATCTATGAAGAAAGACGCAAGGTTCTCGATGGTGAGAGCATGCGTGATTACATTTACAAGATGATCACCGATATAGTCGAAAGAAGCATTGATACCTGTATCAATGATGATGTATCCCCTGAAAATTGGGATTTTACGGAGCTTAATGAACTCCTCCTTCCCATCATTCCTCTTGAGCCCGTTACCAAAGAGAGAATGAGCAAACTCAAGAAAAACAGCATCAAGCAGGCTCTCAAGGAAGAAGCGGTCAAGTACTATGAGACCAAGGAAGCTGAGTTCCCTGAGCCTGAGCAGATCCGTGAAGTGGAGAGAGTCATTCTCCTTCGTACCATCGACCGTAAGTGGATGTCCCATATCGATGATATGGAGATCATGAAGCAGGGTGCAGGACTTGTATCCTACGGACAAAAGGATCCTCTCATCGAGTACAGAAACCAGGGATATGCGATGTTCGAAGAGCTTATCCAGAATATACAGGAAGATACCGTTAAGGTTCTCATGCATATCAAGGTTGAGCAGAAGGTAGAGCGTGAGCAGGTTGCACAGGTTACCGGCACCAACAAGGATGATTCCGGTCCCCGCGCACCAAAGACAAGGGCTGCACAAAAAGTTTATCCCAACGATCCCTGTCCTTGCGGAAGCGGCAAGAAGTTCAAGGCCTGCCATGGCAGACCCGGGGTCAAGCTCTGACGACTCATTTTTTGAAACATGATGATTTTTGATTTTTCGGAAAGTGAGTAAAAAATGGTAGAACTTGATCAGATAAAAGCAGAAGTATTAACATACAAGGACCCTCTTGCGGAGGTTAAAGATTCTCTCAGTCTTGAGGATAAGGCCAAGAAGATAGAAGAGCTTGAAAGGGAGATGGAAGCTCCCGGATTCTGGGATGATCCCGACAGGGCCAATGCCAAGATGAAAGAGCTCAAGAATATGAAGGATACCAGGGATCTGATAAAGAGCCTTGAGACCGGTATCGACGATATCCTTACCCTTGTTGAAATGGGAAATGAAGAAGAGGATGAATCACTTATTCCCGAAGCAAGGGAAGAACTTGATAATTTTATTGAGAGATTTGAAGAGCTCAGGCTTTCGACCCTTCTTTCCGGTGAGTACGATGACTCCGATGCCATCGTAGAGCTCAATGCCGGAGCGGGTGGTACAGAGAGCTGCGACTGGTGCGGAATGCTTTTCCGTATGTATTCCAAGTGGGCCGATAAAAAAGGACTGAAGGTTGAAGTGCTGGATCAGCTTGACGGAGATGAAGCCGGCATTAAGTCGGTTTCTTTCCAGGTAAGCGGTGATAACGCATACGGATATCTTAAGAGTGAAAAAGGTGTCCACAGACTTGTCAGGATATCCCCTTTCAATGCACAGGCAAAGCGTCAGACTTCGTTTGTAAGCTGCATGGTAATGCCCATAATCCCTCAGAATAACGATATCGTTATCGAGGACAAGGACATCAGGATCGATACATATCGAAGCTCCGGTGCCGGCGGACAGCACATCAATAAGACATCTTCAGCTATCCGTATAACTCATATCCCTACCGGAATAGTTGTTACCTGTCAGAATGAGAGAAGCCAGTTCCAGAATAAGGACAAGGCTTTTGAAATGCTCCGTTCCAAACTGTTCGAGCTTAAAATGGAAGAAGAGGAAGCTAAGAGCAAGGGTATAGCAGGTGAGATCAAGGACATTGCCTGGGGCAACCAGATCCGCAGCTATTTCCTCCAGCCATACACCATGGTCACCGATAAGCGTACCGGGTACAAGACATCGGATGCACTGGGTGTTCTTGACGGAAAGCTTGACCAGTTCATTGTCAGTTACCTTAAGTGGAAGAGCACCGGCGGCGCTGAAGTCGGCGGAGATGACGAGGAGATATGACAAAACTCTCAACAACAAAACTTGAGCCCGGCATGATCGTCGGAAGTGATGTCCTCAATTACGATAACAAGACCGTTATCGCCAAGGGAACAAAGCTTTCCCAGACACTTATCACAAGGCTTGAATTATACGGAATCCTCAGCATATATGTTGAGGATGTTCCTGCTGCTTCCGGGGAAAAAAACGGGGAAGAGTCCTCGGAAGAAAAACAGTCCGCACCTCTTTCCGAGGATGCGTCCCATCTTGAGAAACTCAAAGACAGTGAGCTTTTCAAAGAGTTTAAAAATAATTACGAGGAAAGCAAGAAATCTCTTGAATTCCACGTAAGTGAGATGGTCAACAAGAATGTTGAAGTGGATCCTGTCATGCTCCTTGAGGGGCCTCTTGATATGATCTCCAAGGCCGGTTCAAGGGCATCTGTCATTGATATGCTTCATGCAATGAGAGGATTCGACGATTCTACATTTGCCCACTGTATGAACGTTGCGCTTCTTAACTACGTTGTTGCTGACTGGCTCAAGTGGAATAAAACCGATATGGAAATGGCCATGATGTGCGGCATTCTCTTTGATATCGGAAAG
The DNA here is from genome assembly GCA_900320825.1 of uncultured Lachnospiraceae bacterium. Classification (GTDB taxonomy): domain Bacteria; phylum Bacillota; class Clostridia; order Lachnospirales; family Lachnospiraceae; genus AC2028. The sequence continues at coordinate 28,002 of ONTX01000108.1, forward strand.
CTTAAGGTTCCCAGGGATGTTCTCAACAAAAAAACACCCCTTGATGAAGCTGAACTGAAAGAAGTAAGAAGACATGCCGAGTATGGATATCAGATCCTCAAGGATAAGAATCTGCCCGACCATGTTAAGAATACTACCATCATGCATCACGAGAGAGCGGACGGAAGCGGTTATCCTCTTAAGGTAAAGGGAGACAAGATCGATCTTTTCGCACGTCTTACAGCTGTGACTGATGTCTATGATGCAATGACCAGTGCCAGAGTTTACAGAGCTCCTATCTGTCCTTTCAAGGTGGTTGAGATCTTCGAAGATGAAGGTCTTGAAAAGTATGATCCCGATATCATCATGACATTCCTCAAGAATGTTACCTATACATATATCCAGAATAAGTGCAGGCTCTCCGATGGCAGGGAAGGTACGATAATAATGCTTAACACCGGCGAGTATTCAAGACCGGTCGTTAAGTGCGGCAACACATTTATCGATCTTGCAAAGCATAAAGAGATAAGTATTGAAGCGTTGATCTGAGAAAAAAGAATGCGGCATCCGCGAAATGCGGATGCCGTTTTTTTATACCCTTTCGTCGATCTTAACGTAATGATCGGGGTTCATGAGATTCAGGAAAAAGAGGGATCTGCTTTCTTCCACTATCGGATATATCCATAAAAATCCTATTCCGAATGACAGTATCCCGAGAAGTGCAAGGGGGATGAATCTGAGCTCCAAAGCAAGGAGTCTTGCTTTGTGTCCCTGCATTTTCTTTCTGGTGATCCCCATTGTCTCGGTCGCGGAAAATCCGGGGAAATCCAGCATCATGTAATATGAAAGACCGAAGTTAAGATGCATCCATATTGCGCAGATGAATGCCAGTAAAATGAATGCTATGGCAAGATACAGATATTTTTTGTCCGAGGTGAGAGTGTGGAGTTCCACAAAGATATTAAAAGGTATGGACAGAATCAGTACCGGTGCATATAGAAGCAATGATATCTTAAATACCTTCTGAGGATCGTTTCTGAAACCGTAAAAAAGGTCACCGCTCATGACCTGCATCCCTGTTGCTGTCTTAAGGAAAAACAGACAAAGGCCTGCGGCAAACATATCACCTATGAGCGAAAACAGAGCCGCGATAAGTGTTGTGATCACAACATAACAGATATCGGCTTCCGTTGTTATGTCTGTGGCAGAAAAAATGGGGATCTTTGAGATAAAAGAAGATATGATCTCTCCGCTGAAAGTGATGAGATATACCCATATGACATATGAGAGGGATATCATTACGGCACCGGTGAATTTTCCCGTCATTATTCCGGTTGCCTGCGCTTTAAGATCTTTTGCGGAACGATAATTATACTGCTGCGTCAAAGTTCATTCCTTCCGTTGCCTGTCTGTCCGCACTTTTTCTGTTTTTCTGGTACGGATTTTCTTCGTTGGGATAGGCAATACGTGTTTTTGTGGTTCCGCCCGAAATATAGGTACGTCCGCACTCGGGACAGATGGCAGTATGTATGGAAACGGATGCCTGAAGCACCTTGCCTCCTTTTTCGGAGGCTTTTTTATATGCATTGGAAACATGCTCCTGCTCATGTGCACGGACTCTGGATCCGGCAGAGGTAGGAGATATGTGCTGCGCCGATTTAAAAGATACGTTCTCGTCGGAGCCGTCCTGGTATTTTCTTTCTTTACAAGTCTGGCACTCGGCCTTGTTGACACGGCCGGGCTTCCCCATTTTTATCGCAGATTCCTCGGCGGGGGTAACGGTGGGGCCTGCTATGCGTCTGACAGTTGCATCGCTGTAGCCGGGTATGCTGTTTGAGACGGAACCGATCCGCAGGCTCATAACCTTACTCCTTTCTCAGAATCCGTTCATATACTTGTAGAAGTCCGGGTAAAGCTCGTTTATCTGATCCCAGACTGAAGGGTCATATAAGATCCGGTATATGGCTATTGCCGAGAGGGCAAGACCAATAACCATGCCGGTGATTGAAAGCACCATTCCGGTCAGAGCGGAGGATCCGAGGTTTTCCCCGTTTTTTCTGCTCAGGATTGAAAAAATAACTCCCAGAGCACCGAAGGGTATCGCAAGAATACCGGTACAAAGTAAAACCGTGGATAATATGCCCATTACCAAAGATGCGGTCCCGAAGGAATTCCTTGCTTTGTCGGGATTATATGCACTGTATTCGGAACTGTTCTCCACTGCTTTTCTCCAATTTATGTATACCTAAATTAAATTTATCATTATTTTAAGCCTATTGCAATAATCGGAGGCTTATTATACAATGACAGAGTCGTTAAAGAAATCACAAAGTGGTTTCCTTAACATGTAACTTCAGGGTTAGGTGAAATTCCTTACTGGCGGTAAAGTCCGCGAACCCATTTAAAATAAATGGGCCGAATCGGTGAAACTCCGGTACCAACGGTATAGTCCGGATGAAAGAAGGAGGAAATTTAATATGAGTAGTCTTATGTCACAGGTTGTTTCGAATGCTCTGTATGTGGTAAGTTTTCTGCTTATCATTGCGGGGCTTTTTGTTTTGTCCGTGCTGGTGGAGAAAGTGCTGGATCACAGGAATAAGAGCACGGAAAAAACATCTCCGGCAAGAAAAGTCGCTTTTATCGGCCTTCTGTCGGCTCTTTCTGCAGTTCTCATGCTTTTCGAGATCCCCATGCCTTTTGCTCCGTTTTTCTATAAACTGGATCTTTCCGAACTTCCGGTTCTGATCGGTGCATTTGCATTCGGTCCTGCAGCGGGAGTCCTTATTGAGTTCATGAAGATAGTTCTCAAGCTTTTCATGAAATCCACATCCACCGCATTTGTGGGCGAACTTGCCAATTTCGCTGTTGGATCGTCCTTTATCATCCCTGCGGCGTCCGTTTATTACGCAAAAAAGACCAAGAAGAATGCAGCGGTTGCCTGCATTATAGGAACGGTTTGCATAACGCTTTTCGGAACCTTTTTTAACGCGGTTTATCTGCTTCCCGCATTTTCCAAACTTTTTGGAATGCCCCTTGAAGCAATACTTGCCATGGGTGCCGAGGTAAATCCTCTCGCAGGAGACAATATAATGACCTTCGTTATCGCCTGTGTGGCACCCCTTAACCTGATAAAGGGATTGGTGAATTCAGGTCTGACCCTGCTTGTATACAAGAAGATCTCCCCTGTATTAAAGGGAGCGGGAATCCATTTGGAAACAGATAAAAAACCGGCATAAAAACAGCAAAAAATATAACCTTGAAGAGTATATGGCAATGTGCGGCAGAGGGCGTCGCACATTGCTTTTTTTTGCCTTTTAAGATAGAATAAAGTGATATTGTGTGATAACTGTGCCCATATGTTTTTTCCATAATTTACGGGAGTTTTTTTGAAAAATGATCGAATTTGATGTAAAGATCTCATCCGGAGATCTGTATGATTACAATCTGAAATATACATACGGGAAATTTATAAATATTTTTGCCGAGATAGTGGGCTTTCTTGCAGTGGTGTACGGCATATATTCAGCCAATTACCCCCTTGCGATCATCGGCTTTTTCGTTGTCATTTACCTTCCGGTCACATTGTGGATCAGAAGCTCCCAGACAGCGATCCTCACTCCCGCTTTCAAGGAGCCTCTTCACTACGTGCTTTCAGACGAAGGGATCACCGTTTCCCAGAAGGAGTCTTCCGAGACGGTGGAGTGGGATAAGTGCATTAAGGCGGTTTCTACATCAAGGAGTATCCTTGTTTTTACATCCAGGACCAGTGCCAGCATTTTCCCCAGAAAGCAGCTGGGTGACAAGACAGTTCCGCTGATACAGTGTATTTCCAGGAATATGCCTTCTGACAGGGTGAATATAAAATGCTGACTGACAGTCCTGAAAAAGAGATGTCCGCCGGTGCCGGATATGTATATGAATCATATTCACGTGACGATACCTTTGCCTTCGGTAAAAAGATCGCCGAAGAAACGGATAGTCCGGGAGTATTTGTCCTTGAGGGAGACCTCGGTGCGGGAAAGACGGTTTTTGCCAAAGGTTTTGCACAGGGACTCGGGATCGCTGAAACGGTAACCAGCCCTACTTTTACCATAATGCAGGTTTACGAGGGACCGGGCCGCACGCTTTATCATTACGATGCATACAGGATAGAGGATCCTGCTGAACTGGAGGAGATAGGCTATACCGATTATTTTTACGGAGACGGTATATGCCTGATCGAATGGGCAGGAAATATTGTTTCTTATCTGCCTGAGCACTACACTTGCGTGGCCATTGAAAGAGACGAAAACAAGGGGCCTGATTACCGCAAGATAACAGTTAAGAAGATTTGATATGAAGATACTTGCCATCGATTCGTCGGGGCTGGTCGCCACTGCGGCGATCTGGGAAGGAGATTCTTTCGGAAATGAAGGAAGGATCCTTGCGAAAAGCTCCACCGATTACAAAAAAACACATTCTCAGACACTGCTCCCCATGATAGACAGACTGTGCAAGGATACAGACTGTAATGCGGAGAGTTTTGATGCTGTGGCGATCTCTTCCGGCCCGGGTTCCTTTACGGGGCTCAGGATCGGCTCTGCAACGGCGAAGGCAATTGCTCTGGCATCGGATATTCCGGTTATCGAAGTTCCCACGCTGTTGGGGCTTGCATACAATTTTTGGGGAAGTGACAGGATCATATGCCCCCTTATGGATGCCAGAAGAAATCAGGTATATACGGGGCTTTACACTTTTGAAAAGGGAGGGCCGGTTACGATCGAAGATCAGACAGCCATAAGTCTTGAAGAGATACTTGATAAAGCCCGCAGGGAATCGGAAAAAAGAGACAAAGCCGTGATCTTTTTAGGAGACGGGGCGGATGCTTACCGTGAAGAGATAAAAAAGAATGCGGATTTTGAATATGAATTTGCTCCCGCCCACTTGAACAGACAGGATGCATCATCCGTTGCGGTACCGGCTGCCAAAATGTTTGGAAAAGGTCAGACCGTAAGTGCAGATGATCACAAACCTGTTTATCTGAGAACTTCCCAGGCTGAAAGGGAAGGGGCAAAGAATTTTGATCTTAGGAGTTCTGTTTCCTGAAACAAGGTTACCGGCAGACTGTATCCAAAAAGGGAGGACCGGAAGATGAGTGCAGGATTTACCAAATTGAAGATCAGGCGTATGGAGGTGAGCGATATAGCGCCTCTTGCAAATATTGAGCAGCAGTGTTTTTCAAGACCCTGGTCTGCAAAGGAATTCGGACATCTGGTAGAAACAACGGATGCTCTTTATCTTGTTGCGGAAGTTACCTGTGATGACGGTTCGAGGAAAATAGTCGGAACCGCGGGAATGAGGATCATAGGCGCTGAAGGCGATATCGATAATGTCGCAGTTCTTCCCGGGTACAGGAATAAGGGCATTGCAGGTGCTCTTATGGATGAGCTTCTTAAGATCGCAAGAGAAAAGGGTGCAGAGGAATTTACCCTGGAAGTCAGAGTGAGTAACGATGCCGCGATAAAGGTTTATGAAAATGCGGGATTTGTAAGTGAAGGGATCAGGCCCGGATTCTATGAAGATCCCAAAGAAGACGCAAATATAATGTGGATCCGCAAGAAATGACCTTGGGATCCGGTTTCGGAGTTTTTAATGGTAGATGTAACACTTCTTGGAACAGGAGGCATGATGCCTCTTCCATACAGGTGGCTGACCTCGCTGATGGTCAGATATAACGGAAGTTCTCTTCTTATCGATTGCGGTGAGGGAACCCAGATTGCAATGAGGGAGAGAGGATGGAGTGCTAATCCCATAGATGTGATCTGTTTTACACATTATCACGCAGATCACATAAGCGGGCTTCCGGGACTGCTCCTGGATATGGCCAATTCGGACAGGACGGATCCTGTTACCATCATCGGTCCCAAGGGACTTGCAAGAGTTGTATCGGGACTCAGAGTTATAGCTCCGGAGCTTCCCTTTGATATTGAACTTAAGGAGTTTTCCGGACAGGGGGAAACCTTTGAATTATTCGGATATACTTTGAAATCTTTCAGGGTTAATCACAGCGTTCCGTGCTACGGATATACCTTTGAGATTGCAAGAGCGGGACGCTTTGATAAAGATGCCGCCGAGGCAAACGGTATTCCTCTTGAATACTGGGGCAGGCTTCAAAAGGGGGAGACCGTGACAAACGGCGATGTGACATACGAGCCGTCGATGGTCTTAGGACCTGCCAGAAAAGGTATCAAGGTATCCTATTGTACCGACACAAGGCCGGTGGAATCCATATCCGAAAATATATCGGGAAGTGATCTTTGCATTCTTGAGGGAATGTACGGGGATGCGGAAGATTACGAGAAGGCTGTTAAGAAAAAACATATGACAATGCAGGAAGCTGCAAAGCTGGCAAAGGATGCGGATGTGTCCGAACTGTGGCTTACGCATTTTTCACCTGCAATGGGCAGGGCAGACAGATTTGCGGATGAAATAAAGGGCATTTTTGAAAATGCCGTGATTCCCAAGGACGGAAGAACTACAGAACTCAATTTTGAGGAATAAGACCGGGAAGGATCCCATGAAGTCAAAACAGGTCAGGGTTACAATTATCATACTGGTTCTGGTTTTTGGCCTGGTCGGATACTATTCTTATCTGGCGGGGAGAGTTAAGGGCAGAAATAAGGACGCATCGATGACGGCTGTGGAAAAGGCGCTTTCCAGAGACCTTGTTTCCGATTATCCTCCTACACCCAGAGAAGTGATGAAATATTATAACGAGATCATGATGTGCTATTACTCAGATGAAGTTACCGATGAAGAGGTGGATTCTCTGGGAGTAAGAGCCCGTGAGCTTTTCGATCCGGATCTTCAGTCCATAAATGAAACCGGATCATATCTTGTAAGACTTCATAGCGACATTAATGAATTCAGGGAAGCGGGTAAAAAAATCTCCAATCCTTCCGTTGCATCTTCTACAAATGTTGATTACTACGAGAGGAACGGATACCAGTTTGCAAGGCTTCTTTGCACATACAATATAAATGAAAACGGCACCAGCTACACTCTGAAGCAGGTTTATCTCCTGCGGAAGGATTCTTCCGACAAACGCTGGAAGATATTCGGATGGGATCTTCTTGAAAATGTGGATCTGACAGGAGAAAAGAGTCAGGCTGCCGGGTCAGGTGCCGGCACAGGTGACAATACCGAAATGACAGGTGAGGACGGAAGCCTGTCGTTCTCGGAAGAAAACAGTGAACCATGAGTTTTGATTTAAAAGACAATTCGCAGCTTCTTGTGCTGGGTATAGAATCGTCCTGTGACGAAACCGCTGCATCCGTTGTGAAAGGATGCAGGGAAATATTATCCAATGTCATTTATTCCCAGATAGATCTTCATACGGTCTACGGAGGAGTTGTTCCCGAGATTGCATCCAGAGGGCATATCGAAAAGATCAATCAGGTCGTAAAAGGCGCTCTTGATGAAGCGGGCGTATCATTAAAGGATATTGACGCTATTGCGGTTACGTACGGTCCCGGCCTTGTCGGGGCTCTTCTTGTGGGCGTTGCTCATGCTAAGGCGCTGGGATGGGCAGCGGGAATACCTGTTGTAGGTGTTAATCACATAGAAGGTCATATATGTGCAAATTATATCGATAACTCCGGCCTTGAGCCGCCTTTTATGTGCCTTGTTGCATCCGGAGGTCACTCACACCTTGTTAATGTTAATGATTACGGAGAGTATGAGATAATCGCAAGAACCCGGGATGATGCTGCCGGAGAGGCATTTGACAAGGTGGCAAGAGCTATAGGACTCGGATATCCCGGTGGCCCCAAGATAGATAAGGAAGCAAAAAAAGGAAATCCTGATGCCATTGCTTTTCCAAGAGCAAATGTCAGGGAAAACGAATACGATTTTTCATTCAGCGGACTTAAGTCTGCTGTCCTTAATTATCTGAATGCCTGTAACATGAAGGGCGAATC
>ONTX01000322.1 GCA_900320825.1 uncultured Lachnospiraceae bacterium
CTCTAAGTGTCGGGGTGACAGGATTCGAACCTGCGACCCCCTGGTCCCAAACCAGGTACTCTAGCCAAGCTGAGCCACACCCCGAAATCCATAACATATTACATTCTGAATCCTTTTTATGTCAAGGTGTTTGCTGTGACTTGACGCCGTATTTTCTTGTTAGATAAGCATTTATATGGTAAAATTTTATGGTTAATGCAGGTGAAAACAGGGCGTTTTTTGATCTTTTTTGTCCGGAAGCACCTAATTTATTTGGGGGAATAGGAATGACTATAACAGGGCTTGTGTGTTCAAGCTGTGGCGCTGCTCTTAATCCGCAGGGAAATGCGGCTTCTATAAGGTGTCCCTATTGTGACACCGTCAACCTGGTTCGTGAATCATCCCAGGAAAGAACTGAATACGAAAGAAATAATATTGTCGGTGCAACTTCTTTTAAAGTTGACGATCCACACCTTCACAAAAAGATAGTGGATGTTTTGTCCATGCCTGAAATGCCGCCCCTGGACGTTTATACAACATGCAATGTCAAAAGCGTGACCAAGCTTATGGTACCTGCTTTCTGGTTTACCGATGTTTCGGGTATGGGAACTGCCCAGTACGAGAAGGGTATGGAAAGAGAGTACAGCGAGATCGTCGGATCCGGAGAAGATATGAGGCCTGTTCAAAAGGTCCGTACGGAATGGTTCCCCATGAGTATGTCCGTAAACGATACATGTAATTTTGTAACTGCGGGAAATAATAAATACGACAGTATAGTGGCATCCCTTTTCGGGGATTTGTCACAGCCTGAAGTGGTAAATATTGAATCAAGCGGTATAAGTGAAGCGTCTTTTGCAGATGAATTTAATGTTAATGACGGAGATGCTTTTAACCGCCTGGTAAAACCTGCCATGGAAAAACACCTGAAAGATAAGGCGGTTCAGATACTCGGTTATTCCGACGTAAGGAATATAGTGATGTCCGGTGCGGGTATCATGAAGGGTGATGTGAAAAAGATCATGATCGCCGTATACGAAGTGATTGTTGAATATGGTGGAAAAAGCCACAGATTCTATTTTTCCGGTGACGGAAACAGGACGGCGATAGATACCCTTCCGGAAGATCAGATGAGGATCGAGCGTCTGGGTTCCATAAAGGGACAGATAGAGGCAGTCAAGGCAAAGAGCGTTCAGAGCCTGAAAATTCTGGGATGGATTCTTTCCATTTTCGGTTTTATCACAATAATGGCGGGTATCGGTGTTTTACTGCTTGCCGGCGGTATCACATTGATAGTTGTTGCAGGCAACAGACAAAAGGAAAACGAAGCGGCCATTAACAGCCTTGAAGCTCAGATGCAATATATGTACCAGGAAAACAACGCCGCTAAACAGGCATTTCTTTATGACAAAACCGCACTTCCCGGAGTGCTGAGCGGTGTTTCGGGTAATCCGGATGCTTTTTGATTTTTCTTCCCGAATGGAGATGACAGATGAAAGAAAGTAAGATCAACGATATCAGAACACTATCACACATTGCCCTGGTGCTGACGGTTTCTGTTTTTTCCATTGTTCTGATGGTTTTGAATTATCTTCTTGGCTGGGAAAAATGGACCATTCCCATTGAAGCGGCAGTTGTTATAACCTGCTTGTTCATGCATATCACCCACAAGCCCGATGAAAAAGTCAGGCTCTACATTTATTCTGCGATCCTTATGGTGGAGCTTTTCTATTATTGTGTGACCATTGAAAAGGTTTATGACGGCACTCCCGTACTTATCTTTTCTCTGGTCCTTTTTGTTATGACACAGGAAAAGATAATCACCGTGGCGGGGTTTTTGATGGGTTATGCCGGTATGATCTATCATCTTGTGGTAGTCCGCGGCGCCGGCGGCTTAACGCTTGAAACATCCGAGATCGTCAGGACCGGATGGCATCTTCTCCTGGGATTTTTTGCGGGATTTGTTGCAATTAAGATGCTGGACGCCCTTAAAAAGACCGGAGAAAACTACGAAGAAAAGATCCATATTCTGGAAGAAGAGAACAAGGGATCAAGTGATTTCCTCGCAAATGTATCACATGAGATCAGGACACCCATCAATGCGGTAATGGGTCTTACAAATGTATGCATGGAAAAAGAGATCGATCCCGAGATCAGAAATGATCTGCAATCCGTAAATGCCGCAGGAAGAAGGATTGCCGAACAGATCAGTGATATTCTTGATTTCTCCGAGGTTGATATGCGCAAACTTGCTGTCAACCATGATGAGTACATGCTTTCTTCCGTACTTAACGATCTGGTTAATGAGATAACTCCCTACAAACCAAACGAACTCGAACTTGTTATCGATGTGGATCCTGCGATCCCTTCTGTAATGAGAACGGATATCAGTAAACTTAAAAAGATACTCTGGCACCTTATCATGAATGGTATCAAGTACACCAAAGAGGGAGGAGTGTATGTCCGAATCTCATCCGTTGAGCAGGAGTACGGACTCAATCTTCTCATTGAAGTTACGGATACCGGTATAGGAATGGACGAGGTTGAGCAGGAAAGGATATTTGACAGATTTTATCAGGCTGACTCCGGAAGGACCAGATCTACCAACGGTCTGGGACTGGGCATGGCCATAGTATCCGGATTCACCAGGGCTCTGGGAGGATTTCTTACACTTGAAAGTACCCCCGGTGTCGGAACTACCGTAAGGGTAAGTCTTCCCATGGAAGTCGTTGATCCTTCCGAGTGTATGAGCCTTGAATCAAGAGAAGGCCTGTCCCTGGGAGCATATTTCCATTTTGATAAATACCCTGTTCCTGAAGTCAGAGAGTTTTACAATGCGATGATCAAAAACATCGTAAAGGGGCTCAGGGTTTCCATGCACCGTGTGGACAATCTTGAAAATCTGAAAAAACTCATGCCCAATCTGCAACTCACTCATCTGTTTGTTGCCGAAGAAGAGTATCTGACTGATGTAGAATACATGGAAAAGATCGCAGAGAATACTCTTGTTGTGGTAATTGCCGATGAAGGCTTTAAGCTTCCGGAAGGTTCCAAATCAAGGCTTATGAGGAAACCTTTCTACTGTTTCCCTGTGGTAAATGTCCTTAATATGACTGTCCATACCGCAACGGATGAAGAGGAAGTGGTGACCTGTCCCGGAGTCAGGGCACTTGTTGTGGATGATGAGCCCATGAACCTGACGGTTGCAAAGGGAATATTTAAAAGGTACGGAATGGAGATCGTTAC
>ONTX01000325.1 GCA_900320825.1 uncultured Lachnospiraceae bacterium
ACTACGGTGCAACCAGGAATTCCATCTATGATGCGACTGCCCGTGCCAATGCCGCAGCAAGCAGCAGTATGTTCGATCTGTTCACCTGATATTGTGCAAATATCAAATCATTGACTATAGCTAGCAATGGATAAAAGAAAATAAAACAAGGCGTAGACCGGTGGTCTCTTGAGCACCGGTGCTGCGCCATTTTTATATCTTATTATAACAGTCAGAGATAATTGAACGAAAACTATGACAAATACCCATGGGTTTTCCTTTTTTAACCTTCTATTCTTTCTGTTAGTTCAGACATTAGTGATCTTGTTGCTTAGTGTATCGAACTATTGTTGAAAGGATCAGAAGGTTTTATAATGAAAGGAGAATTCGATGGAAGAAAACGTAAGTCGTAATGAAAAAGACAGGCTGTTTTGCTTCATTTTCGGGAGAGAAGAGAACAAGAAATGGACACTGTCACTTTATAACGCTGTAAATGGTACGAACTACAGCAATCCCGATGATGTGGATATAACCACTATGGGCGACGTCATCTATATGGGGATGAAGAATGACGTATCGTTTATAATAGGCAGTGAAATTAGCCTTTACGAGCACCAGAGTACTTATAATCCCAACATGCCGGTCAGACAGTTGATGTACCTGGGAAGACAGTACGATAAGTATATAAAGCGTATTAAAAAGAGTATTTACAGCTCGAAACTCATAACGCTTCCAATTCCCAGGCTTATTGTATTTTATAACGGAAAAGAAGACAAAAGTGATCGGATACTTAAACTGAGTGAATCGTTCCCGCCTGACGGCGATGTATCCAAATCAGATGTTGAGGTGCAGGTGCATATGTATAATATCCGGCCTCAGTATAATAGTGAATTACTTGCCGGATGCAAATCCCTTTCCGATTATTCGTGGTTTGTGGAAGAAATCAGAAAAAACTGTTTGATTATGGACAGGGAGCCTGCAATTGATAAGGCAATAAAGGATATGCCTGAAGAATTTGAAATCAAAAGTTTCCTGATTGCCAATAAAAGCGAGGTGAAGAATATGTGCTTAACAGAATATGATGAAGCCGAGACAATGAGTTGTCTGAAAGAGGAAGCCCGGGAAGAAGGTTATAATGAGGCTGTGAGCAAATTACAGCCCAAGATTGATGAAATGGCGGCTGAAATAACGCGTCTGAAAGCAATAATAGAAGAATCAAAAAAGTAATCATTGAAAAAATACAAATTTTCTAAGTTCCCCTGCGGGTTCCGATAAGGAACCCGCTTTTTGTTGCCCATCTGCAATCCCATCTGCATTCAATAAAAACATATAGAATGTGGAAAATTTCGGACATGCCCTATGAGAAAATAGAACTTGTAAGGGAGAGGTCACGGATGACGCCCCTGAATGATACTTTAAAAAAAGAGATTTCAGAAGGAGGTCCGTATGAACACAGTTAGTTTTTCAGAAGAGTATGTATTTAATTCCTGCCACAGCTACAAGAGAGCCAAGGAGCGTGCCGGGCTCCCCAGAAAAAGAGCCGAGAGGATGATTGAGCTTGCAAGGACAAGAGGCATGGAGTACACAGACTGCTCATGGTCCATCGACAGGCATTTCCTTGAGCACAAGTCCGACGAAGAGACCAAGGCCGTAGCCTATAACGGATACTGCTTTATCCTTGACAGGGAAACCCTCGCCTGCATAACCATGTTCGCCCTTCCCAAGCACTTCGGCAAAAAGAAGACCTTCTACGGAGCAAAGGATGCTGATTACAGACAGGAGTACGACATAGCCGGATAAAATTTCAAAAAAGGCTTCACAAACCGAAAAATGTGATATTATAGATATAGGAGATCTCCTTTATATAAATATTGCACAACATAACAGTTGATATATATGCATAAAATAGCAAAATATCATAGTTAACGCATTAAGTAATCCTTGCCGTTAAGCTGATTTTAAGTTAAATTACAGCATACACATAACGAAATCCGGGCAGAACAGCAAGGATAACATATGTAATATAATCAAAAGAAAGGAGGCTGCACCTTGAAAAAAAGCACATTATGGGTCCTGGTTACAATTGCGGTCTCCCTTCTTATAACTCCCGTCTGCATCAGAATGTCCCATGACAGAAAATCTGCGGAAATCCGAACGGATTTCGAGGAAAAGACCGCAGAATTTGAAAATACCGTAAACAATGATCTGCATGATATGGTTTGCAGCGCAAGCATCGACATCACTGATGCAAGTATCACCGGAAGAGTAGAGATCAAACCCGTCCACTATCATGACAGCTATTGGTGTGAATTCAACACCTACGTTTATGTAAGGGCCTACGTAAAAAGGGACATGAGCCGCATGGATCCCTTTGAGATCAGGGATTACCTCCAGCCCATCAGCAACCATATCATCATTAAGATGAGCGACTATAAGGATAATGTATTCCCTCTGAGGTACTATAGGACTGATGAAGGCCTGGAAAAACTCGGAAAATACGTCTTTGGCGTTAATTACATACCTCATCCCATGACCACGGATGTGTATGTGATCGATACCAACGGGGATGAATATAAATATGCCGGAATGTTTGCCTATTACCTGAACGGTGAGGTTGTGGAAAAGCCCTTCTTAGGCAACCACAGCTCCTCCGGGCAAAACTCCTCTAACTCCGGACATAACTCTTCAGGATCCGGCCACAGCTCATCTTCAAGCAGCCACTACAGCTCTGATGACTTTGCCTGGGAAGTGGACGATTACGACAATCCCGATGAATATGCAGACGATGCCTGGGGCGAGGACTTTGATGACTGGGACGATGCGTACGATTACTGGGAAGACAACTATTGATGATTCGCAAGAAAAAGTCGGCTTCTGAAATGGTATAATTGGGAGAGAACAAAGAAAGGACATTTATCTCATGACCGAAACCATCGACGTCTTCACCCAAAACAGCATCCGCATCAGAACAGACAAAGGTCCCATCTACATAGACCCCTTTCACATAACCGAGTCCTATAACGATGCCGCTTTTGTTCTGATAACCCATGACCACTACGATCACTACTCCCCTGAGGATATAGAAAAAGTAGTAGGAAGCGACACCATTCTGATCGTTCCCGAGAGAATGCTGAAAAAAGCAGGCAAAGTTTCAGACCGCTTCACCAAAGTCGTCACGGTAAAACCCGGAGAGCACTATGACGTGGACGGACTTGAATTCGACACCGTGGCCGCATATAACACCCTCAAGCCCTTCCATCCCAGGAGTGCGGAATGGGTAGGCTATATCCTTAATATCGATGGAAAAAGAATCTACATCGCAGGCGATACCGATGCAACAAAAGAAGCCAAAGCCATAAAATGCGACATTGCCCTGGTTCCCATCGGCGGAACCTATACAATGGATGCGAAAAAAGCCGCCGAGTTTATTAATGAGATAAAACCTTCCGTAGCTATCCCCGTGCATTACGGAGAACTTGTGGGCAATCCCAAAGACGGAGACACCTTTGCAGAAAACGTCAAAGAACCTGTGAAGGTTGAGTTCAAGATCACATTTAGTGGGAGGGTCTCAAATGAGCGAAATAGGTAAAAAACTGATGAACCTTCTGAAAGAAATATATGATGATCATGATTTTGTTTGCGGAACCATGAGCAATTGTGGTGAAGAAGGCTGGGAAAAGATGTGTGAATACATCACTTTTGCACGAGAAAATGGAAAGATTGTTACTTCTGACGAAGTTCTTGCTTTGTCGTTGGTTCTTGGGAATGGTGAAAAGAACAAAAATGGTGTTTTTTCAGCCAATAGTCCAACTGTTGCAATGATATAAGTCGTTTTTGAAGTATATATTTTTACGACCAAAACCGCGTCCCAACGCGGTTTTTTATTGCCCTTTTTATTGGACATATAGCGTATTATCCTTTGATTATAAAGACATTCACAAACCCATGCCATTAGGAGAAAACCTATGACCACCTCAGAAGCCATAACCGCCATAAACGAATACTACGACATAGACAACCCCACGGAACATGATGACATTGTCTATACCGAGTCCCTTAAGTTCCTTATTGAGGAGCTTAATGACCCCAAATACATGACCGACCTTGCCTGGTACTACTGCGAGCACAAACGCTTCGACCTGGAGATCAAATACCTGGAAATGGCGGCAGAGTGCGGCTACATCCCTGCCATGGAAGAACTGGGCTACATGTGGTACTACGGACAGCACGGTGAGAAAGACTACGACAAAGCCTTCTACTACTTCTCGAAATGTGCCGAAGCTGATAAAGGAAACCTCTGGGCCAGATACAAGCTCGCCGACATGTACAGATACGGCCTTTCCGTGGAAAAAGATGAGGAAAAATACGTCCGGATGATTGAAGAAGCCTACGAGGACGTAAAACACCCCAAATCCCTTGGAGCTCCCTTCCCCGAGATATCCTTAAGACTTGCGGGAATCCGCGAAACTCAGGGAAAAAATAAGGAAGCCATTGACCTTCTGATAAAAGCCCAAAGCTTCATGGCAGAGCGCCTTTCCTTCGATCCCTTCTGGGGCCATATAGAAGTCATGGGCAGGATAGTCAGATTTCTTGATAAGATCTCATTCTGTGTTCCATCCTGTTACCCCACAAACAACTTCTACGACCTCTTTGCCATGACTCAGACCCCCGGAATATATTTCATGACCTGCAAGGGAAAACAGCTTGAACTGGAAGTTATAGAGGAAAACGGCGAAAAAGCCATAGGATATAACGGAAAATGGTACAGATCCTTCGAGGATTTATGCGCAAAAGCCGAGATTAACGGAAAAAAGTTCACAAGCATATATGATGAGATCACAGGCATCATTCCTAAGGCCTATTTAGAAGCCGACCTCCCCTTCTGAATCTGCGTCATAAATCTCCCTAAATCAATGAAAAATCCCCGAAAATATGGTATAATTTGGATATTCTTATTCGGAGGATGCTGCTATGCCCAAAGGGTCCAATCAGAAGCTCAAGCTCTACCGCCTGGCTCAGATAATGGTTGAAAAAACCGACGAAGAGCACATGATCACCATGCCTGAGATTCAGGCAGAACTCGCAAAGTATGACGTCACGGCGGACAGAAAGAGCCTCTACGACGATATCGAGACCCTTCAGACCTTCGGCATCGACGTAAACGGCGAAAAGATCGGCCGTAAATTCTACTACCACGTCTGCAACAAACACTTCGAGATTGCGGAGCTCAAGCTCCTTGTGGACGCTATCCAGTCTTCGAAATTCATCACTGAGAAAAAAACCAGAGAACTCATAGAGAAAATGACCCGCTTTGCCAGCAAATACGAAGCCGACCAGCTTAACCGCCAGGTCGTCGTCCAGGGCAGGGTCAAGACCATGAACGAAAGCATCTACTACTTTGTGGATGATGTTCACCGCGCCATCGCGGAAAACAAGCAGATCCGTTTCGAATACATGAAATGGAATGAAAACAAACGCTTGGAGCGCCGCAGGGAAACGCCCTACACCGTAAGCCCCTGGGCATTGACCTGGGACGACGAGAACTACTACCTCATCGCCTATGACATGGATGAAAAAAAGATCAAACACTTCCGTGTCGACAAGCTCAAGAGCATAGAACTCCTTGATAAAAAAAGAGCCGGAAAGGAAGCCTTCGAAGACTTCAACCTTGCAAAATATGCCAAGATGAGCTTCGGAATGTTCCATGGAGATCAGACCAAGGTCAAGATCGGCTTCCATAAGGATATGGCCGGCGTCTTCATCGACCGCTTCGGAAGAGATATCACCATCCATCCCGCTAAGGAAAAAGATTGGTTCGAAACAACCGTTGATGTAGCAGTCAGCGATATCTTCCTGGGGTGGATCTTTGCACTGGGCCCTGATGTTAAGATCCTCGGGCCTGCAGACGTGGTAAAAAAATTCAAAGACGAGATAAACGAAAGAGCAAAGCTTTATAAATAAAATCCGTGGATCAGATGCGTCATGAGGGGGAAATGATATGACGTTTGAATATGAACCGACACTATATGAGAAAAACCTGGCAGAATATGCTGCTTTGAACGAGACGGAGTTTTCGCCCGAAGAGAGCAAGGAAGAGATCGTTGAGAAACTGAAAAAAATCTCTGTCAGGAAAAAAGCTATTGCCGATGTTCAAAATAAAATAATCAAAGAGTATATAGAACGCTTCGAAAAAGACCCGGAACAGCTTGACGGTGATGCTGCTGAAAAACTCTTTGCTTTTCTGTGCAGTATAGTGGATACGGAAAATGATTGCTGCGCCGATGCACCTATAGGACTCAGACTTTGCAGGCTGCTTCAGGCATATTATCAGGAAAAAGAAAATGCGGACCGGATGATAACGATCATAGTCATGGGAACAATATGCGAGTATATGCTCAGCTATGACGTTGATGAATATGATTACTTCATCTTCCCCAAATACTGTGAAGAATTTTTTGACAGGTTCGATACGCTGACATTGCAGCAACAGAATGCATTGGTCAAAGCATATACTTATCGCATTCAGGCAGCGAATATTGAATCATATAAAGAAAAGTTCGATGTATTTACATCCGTAAAAGAAAAAATATGTTCCTGCATTGACCTTATGACTGATAAGGAAGAAGCCCGTCTGGCATTTTTCTGGATGATCGTCCGCTTCATTGCAATGATGAATGATGCCTTTGTGCAGGATCAGAAGCAGAAAAAGCATGGCGAACCGCCCATCTTCGGATTTGATATCGAAGATCACAGGAAACTGCTGGAAGAATGCCTTGCGCTTCTCGAGAGCGGATACAGGGAATACACCCTTCCTCCTATGAAAGAAGTGGCAGTGATAAGAAGTATTCATCTTCTTAATTACCATTTGGGCAATATTTCCTTTGAGGAATACATTAAGCGTCTGGACGCACTGGCTGATCTTGATGAAAAAATGAATACCGGCGGAGTGTTTACTCTTGTATCCAGTGCCTTTTACCTCAATCACCTGTATTCATTAAGCCCGTATTCAAAAGAAGAAGATGAGAGGCTTGCCCACAAACGAATTGAAGAGAGAATGCCACAGATTCTGGAAATGAAAAAACAGAAAAATTTCCATTTCTCCATGGCTATCTTGCAGTTTTTGGCAGCAACTTCATACTTTACACACTTTTACGAATTCTATGATATAGTCCTTGCATTTACGGTATATGCGGACAAGGCGCTGTATGTACACACCATGATGGTTAAGGAGATCAGCTGCCTGCTGCTTGAACGCATCATGAAGGATAATCCCGAATATGTTGACGGCGTCTGCGGATGGGATAAGGAATACATTCTTACCCATAAGGAAGATGTAATGGCCGTAATGAAAAAATGTGCCATGTGCCATGACATCGGAAAACACTTCCTGATCGAAATTGTTTCCAATTCGTCCAGAAGACTTACGGATGATGAATTTGGCATTATCAAAACCCATCCCTTAAACTTCAACGTCGTATATGACAATAAGCAGATGGAGGAAACCGAGGAACTTAAATGTATCCGTGACTGTGCTCTCCTTCACCACAGATGGCATAACGGACAGGGCGGATATCCGGATATACCGATAACAAAAAATATGCCCTTTGCCGATATCCTTGCCATTGCAGACAGCCTGGATGCGGCCACGGATTCCATAGGCCGTCCCTATGGTGTGGGCAAATCATTTGATGAACTGATCGCAGAATTCCTCGAAATGGGCGGTACCAGATACAGCCGTGAGGTGGCCGAGATATTATCCAAGCCCGATGTTAAGGAAGATGTCACAAGGATCATCACCGAGCGCAGAAAAGAAGTTAATTACAAGATATATGCATTCAATGAGATTGATGAATAAAGCATAAGAAATGATTGGAGAATAGGCCATGGATCAGATATGGAAAGATATGTATGATGCCGCAAAAGCAGTGCTTAAAGGTGTGACTATTTCAGATTACGTAACGGCGGGAGAAGTATCTGCCGCAGTCCGTTCAAAATCCGGAAAGATATATGTGGGGGTATGTATCGACACCTCCTCAACTCTTGGAATATGTGCAGAAAGAAATGCCATCTTCAATATGATCACAAACGGAGAGTATGAGATAGACAGAGTTCTCTGCATCCCTCCCAACGAAGGAAAAGGAGCCCCTTGCGGAGCCTGCCGTGAACTCATGGTACAGCTCATGCCCGGAAAATACAAAGATATTGACATTATGATCGACTATTCAAAAGACCGGGTAATGAAATTAGGTGAACTGACACCGGAGTGGTGGATAGATTAAGAAAACAGATGAAAACAATAAGAGTGGTAGCAGCTGTAATAAGAGATGGAGATAAGATCTTTGCAACTGCCAGGGGATATGGTGAATACAAAGGTAAATGGGAATTCCCCGGCGGAAAGATTGAGGAAGGTGAAACTTCACAGCAAGCTTTGATTCGTGAAATCAGAGAAGAACTGACAGCAGAGATTGAAGTTGGAGACCTTATAACAACAATTGAATATGATTACCCGGAGTTTCATTTATCTATGGACTGCTTCTGGACAAGGGTTACATCAGGAAAATTGGAACTTAAGGAAGCAGAAGCGTGCAGGTGGCTGGCTTTAGATGAATTGGATGAAGTGGATTGGCTGCCGGCGGATAAGATGTTGATTGATGTAATAAAACAAATAATGATTGGTATGTAACAGCCATTTGTGAAAGGAGTACTGAGGGGAAAATGGAAAAAAGAAAAAGCAATGCGGTTGCAGAATGGTTTGTGGTTATCGTTGGAGCGGTAATTACTGTTTTTTTGTATCATTGTTTTGAAGATCTTACAGGAGTTAAGTATACGGATGGTGAGACAACCGCTGAAAAGCTGGGGATTATTTTTGCCACAGGCTTTCTGGGATACTTTGTTGGGGCTCTTCCTGCAGGGTATATGATGGCTCATAAAATGATAAAAGGGACTTTTTTCACAAATTCGTTACTGGGTGTTACGCTTTTGACACCTATAGAATATATCAATTCTTATGGATGCACTTATTATGATATTGCTGTTCCTGAGCTCGGTATTGGATTTCTCTTGGCTTCAATAATACTACCGTTGTTTCTTGCATTTTTAACCGGAATGATTGCGTATCCTTATTATTTGCTCAGAAGGATTCTTGGGATTTTCCTTCGTACCGATGAAAGGATAGATAAGGCAATGAGGTGTATTGTTATTGCATTCATGATCCTTTCTCCCATACTTGGATTTATTCTTCCGATAAAGATTCTTAAGGGCGAGGAAGGTATGGAACTTGCAAAGATAGTTTTAGCAGCATGTCTGATCGTTGATGCACTTATTTTGTTTTTGTTTGCAAGAGCGAAGAAAAGAATGAAAAAGCAGTTAGCGGAAATGAATTAATGAAGAAAGAAGAAAAGACAAATGTAATGAGGGTTTTGGATGGCAGGAAGATTTCCTATGAGAGCCATTCATATGAGCCGGATGCCACTATGACGGGAGAGGAGATCGCTGTAGTTCTCGGAGAAGATCCAGCCTGTGTTTTCAAGACTCTTGTGACCCAGGGGAAAAGCGGGGCATATTATGTTTTTGTAATACCTGTGGGAGAGGAACTGGATCTGAAGAAGGCAGCCAAAGCATCCGGGGAAAAGGCTGTTTC
>ONTX01000183.1 GCA_900320825.1 uncultured Lachnospiraceae bacterium
GCATCTCCCAGCTTTAAAGCTCCTATCATACGGGAATTACTCTTGAGAGAGTGAACCTTGATCATATAATTTTCGGTATCCCCTTTTTCGAGAAATTCCTCCACAGCTTTTCTGTTTGCTTCATAGTTTTTAAAATATCTCTGGATAGCCGAAATGTATTTTTCTTTGCCACCTGTATATCCAAGTCCGTCCTGTACGGAAAGTCCTCCGTTTTCAAGAATCTGAAGATCGTATTCCATATTCTTCTCCTTTACGGGTTAACCCAGCACCTCGATTATCTTGGCTACCATTTCCGATTTCTTGGAAGGCTTCAGTACATACCCCTGGGGTTTCAGCTCAACAAGGGTTTTCGTAACTGCTTCCTTGTCCGATACAGCCGTAAGAAAGACCACAGGGATATCGGCGTATTCGGGAATCTCCCTTATCTTTCTTAAAACCTCCGGTCCGCTCATTTCCGGCATAAGATAATCCAGCAAAATAAGATCTACATGAAATCTCTCAAGACACTTTATTGCATTTGATCCCTTGTTGACTAAAGTAACCTGATAGAACTCACACAGATGATCTCTTATGACCGTAAGCTGCTCCGAATCATCATCAACCACAAGGATATGTTTTCTCCTGAACCTGCTATCCCTGTCATTAACAAATTCGGTGACCAGCCCCGCGGTCCTGTCTTCGCAGTTTGCATACTCTTCTTCGAACTCCTCGAGTTTTGAATAGAGTGCAAGAAGGGAAACAGGCCTTGCAATAAAAAACACCTTATCAAGATCCGTTGTTCCAATAAACGTCTTTCTGTCATCTTCGTTGGCAATGACCACGAACTTACATACGCCGCCTCTTGTGCTCTCCTTCAGAATATCGAAAACCCTTACGGTATCTTCGGATTCATCTCCCGCACAGACGATGATGACATGTGGCATCTCAGCCAGCACGGTATCAAGAAGCGCCGCTTTCGACGCATTACATTTGATGACGGTATAACCCTTATCCAGATCAAGATGCTCCGATATATCCTTTGCTATCTTTCTGTTCCTGCCTGTAACAAGGATCCTGAGTTTTACTCTTCCTTTTTCTGTACTTACACTTCTGTCTTCCATTCCGCCGCCCTCAGTTCTTCAAGTTCCATATTGATAAGATTAAGTTCTTTTTTATATGACAGATAATTTGCAAGCCATATCACTACGTACATGGCCGTCATAAAGAAAAACATGAAAAACACATCGAATAGTTTTCCGGGATCAAACCACCTGACAGAAAAACCCAGTGTAAAATACCCGATCATGGTAAATAAGTAATGCACGGTCGTGCATTTTACAATGCTCCACTCTTCGATCCCGTAGACGGCAGAAACTCCCATTACGGCAGCTCCGAAAATCCCCCCGAGGATCGTCTGTATTGCAAATGCAAGAAGAGTGTTCCCCACAGCTTCGGTAAAAGCAATGGAGCAAAGATAAAGATTACCGTCTCCCTGACCTAATGTTGCTATAAACGCCGTGATCAGAACCGTGGATATAACACCTATTCCGAATCCTATTGAAGCTAAAAAAATAACTCTTTCCTTAAAATTCATACCGATTACCTCTTCAGACCACCTTGCCGCGTTCTTTGTTCATCATGTCTAAGAATTCCCTGATAGTCCGCACACAGCTTCTTGATACCCAGGTTTTTTCTCCGTTATCAAACTCCACTCCTATGGTGCCTGCTCTGCTGATATCAAACCGCTTTACCTTGTATATGTTGATGATCTCCGACTGGGATATCTTTACAAATCTGGTAGGATTAAGGATCTCTTCAAACGAGTAGAGTGTACCCCTGGCAATATATCCTCTGTTTTCAGTACATACTTTTATCTTCCTGTCTTCCGTATATATCCTGAAAATATCCCTTTGAGAAATGAACTCAAGTCCCTCGTCTCCCCTTGCGGTGATCATGGGAAAATCATTCTCGGATGCGTTCTCGATGGCGTATACGATGTTTTCGACCTGTTTTGTCTTGTACGCGGTCTGAATGGTCACCTTCGGATCAACGTATTTTTCATCAAGAACTATTTCAATGTCCACCATACTGTTCATAGGCATACCCCTTTTATAGGCATAATATCCCTAAAATTTTACATTTATTTAGGTATGCTCATGCCTTTTTGTGCTTATTCGGTTATTTTCAATGCGTATTTGGTAAGAATTTCACCATTTATGATCACGTCTTCAGACGCAAGAAATCCCAATTTGGATAGCAGGGAAACAGAGGCGGTGTTGTCTTTATCCACAAGACTCATCACTTCCGTAATGCCCTCGGCTGCTCCCCACTTAAGTATCTTCGAACACACTTCCAGGGCAAGTCCCTTCCTCTGCCACTTTTTTCCGATCAGAAAGCCCAGTTCCGGAGTATCAAAACCGGCTCTTTCATCAAGACCTGCTCTTCCGATTATCTCTCCGGTCTCTTTGAGTACAACGGTCCATATACCGTGTCCGTATATCTCATATATAAGATCCCGGTAGTTTTCGGTGTATTTTTCTTCTTCGGCTCTGTCCATCAGAGGCTCGATATGATCCGTCATCCCCTCATCCGAATAGATCTCATAGAAGCTGCCCAAGTCATCTTTGCATGTCTCCCTTACAAGGCATCTTTCAGTCTCAAGGATGATACAGGGGATCTTATTCAGTCTTCTGTAGACATTTTCCAGGTATTCGGGATCCTGGTCTGCAGGATCAAAATCCCCCACGCCTTCAAGAATATACTTCACCCCGTCTAAATAGTTCCCTTTTGTTTTTAAGGTATCACGATAAACCAGAACAGGAATGTCACTCCTTGTGTTTTTCTTCAAAAATACCTGTTCATCCGCAACATATAGAGTGCCTTCACTAAATCTCTCCGGCACTTCGTCTTTTATATATTCTATTACATTCAGAAAACGTCCCTTATATTTCATCTGTTTTTGTTTTATCCGACATCCGTATCAGGCCCCGGGACCGAAAGCCCGCAGCATAAGTGTTTTGCCTTCCGTATCAAGCCATTTGATGCTCTGTTTATAATCCGGGATATATGAAGATACCAGATCCCAGAATCTTTTTGAATGATTCATCTCTAATCTGTGACAGAGTTCATGCACGATCACATAGTCCCTGACGCTCTCCGGAGCCAGCATGAGAAGGCAGTTAAAATTCAGATTTCCCTCGGATGAGCAGCTCCCCCACCTTGTTTTCTGATTCCTTATACTGATCCTGCCTACGGTTATACCCATTGCAGATGCAAAATTCCTGACTCTCGGAACGAATTCCTTTTTCATTTTTCCCGACAGCTCACGGATCTGATCTTCACCTATTGTTTCAAGAACAACCGGAGTTCCGTCTTCGCCTATCAGTCTGTCGAAAACTTCCTGTCTTTTTTCACCTATCCATTCGACCTTCCGCATCAAAAAGTCTTCTATTTCTTTTTTTGAAGCATAGTAAGGTGCTTTGACAACGATCTCCCCTCCGGAAGTCACCTCAATGCAGATGGTCCTCCGCCTGATTCTTATCAGTCTGTATTCTATACGGTATTTAAGATTCATCAAGACCCCCGGGTTGCATTAAAACCGCATCATAACCTATAATCATTTTATCATCACTTAAAAGGAGAAGAAAATGTCAGAAAACAAAAATCCCATAGTTACATTTACAATGGAAGACGGCTCTGTGATCAAAGCAGAACTTTATCCCGATATTGCGCCCCAGTCCGTATATAATTTCATAAGCCTCGTATCCAAGGGCTTCTACAACGGACTCATCTTCCACAGGGTAATCTCCGGCTTCATGATCCAGGGCGGAGATCCCGAAGGCAGCGGAATGGGCGGTCCCGGATACAGCATCAAAGGAGAATTTACAAGCAACGGCTTTAAAAATGATCTTAAGCATACGGCCGGCGTTCTCTCAATGGCACGTTCCATGTTCCCCGATTCCGCAGGAAGCCAGTTCTTCCTCATGCATAAGGATTCGCCCCACCTTGACGGTGACTATGCCGCCTTCGGAAAAGTCATCGAAGGAATGGAAGTGGTCAACAAGATTGCTGAGACCGAGACCGATTATAACGACAGGCCTTTAAAGCCCCAGATAATGAAGACCGTAACCGTCGAAACCTTCGGAACAGATTATCCCGAACCCGAAAAGCTTCCGGACAGATAAATTTACCGGTAAGTAAACGCATACACATTTAAAGCAAAACCCCTTTCGTCAGATCTTGTCCGACAAAAGGGGTTTTCATCATTTTTCCCGAAGCGGTTTTTACCCGGTTACTTTACCGAAACTCTTCCCTTATCTGCCTGCTTGACTTCAGCATTTTTAGAAACAGACTTTCTTTCATGAGCAGGTTTTTTCTGCTTCATATCCGCATCCACTTCCTTTTTGAGATCTTCAAAGCTTTTCTTTACGGAGTTAAAATCACTTTTTTTCGCATTTCCGTTATTTGCAGCATTCACATTGTTTGCTTCTTTTGCCGCAGCAACCTCTTTATATGTATATTTTGCTTTCATGATGCCATCAAATTTTTTGTTGGCCTCGATCTGCTTTTTCAGACTGATACGGTAGTATTCAGCTTCATTTGCCAGATCCTTCGCACCCTTGAGTCTGTCCCTTCCCGCAAATGACAGTGCAGAGTCTCCCTTTTTCTCCACATATGTACCGGAAAGAGTCTTGACGCTTTCGGTGAGCTGCATGACTTCCGTTGCTTTCTGTCTCCACTGTTCGGATGACTTATCCTTTATAGCGTTAAGTTCCTGCTTTCCCTTTTGAAGTGCCTCTGCTGCTTCACGAAGCTCTTTATGTTCTTCGGTTTCTTTTCCGTGCTCTTTACCCCATCCGCCGAAGATAAATGATCTTTGTGTGTCGAATTTCTTCAGGGCAGTATCAATCTTGCTTCCATCCGGACAATGTACGGCACCGCGCTGGACTGCTAAAGGCTCGTCATTTAGTATGCCTCTCTTTTCGGCACCCTTCATATGGTTTCCGTAATAGTTGATACTGTTATCCGCCCATTCACTTAAAGCCGCATTACCCGCTTTATCGGCTTCGGTCTTCAAATCCTTCAGAGCTTTCAGATAATTATTCGGAGTGGTCTTACTCTTTGGATCCGATGCTGCGATCACCTTATCTATTTCAGTTTTAAGATTATCGGAAATGTTCGGATCCTTATCCTTAAGAGCGGTGAGCTCGGTTCCCATTGTGGACATGACATCTATCATATCCTGAATGGAGTTTGACAGAGCTTCTCTCCTTGCATTCAGGGAATATTTTCCGAATTCAAAGACCTGCTTTTTGCAAAGCTCATTTAGCCGGACTATTTGCTTTCCGTATTCTCCGTCCTTACTATATGCTTTCTGTAACCTTTCTTTATCGTCTTCCCATGCTTTTATGTCAATTTCACGCTGTCTGTTGAGTCGTGCAAGTTCAGTTTTATCGGCCATGTTCTGGTCGATCTCCGGAAACTCTTTTTCAACAAATTTTAACTTGCCTGCTATTTTTTCATATTCAGCGTATAATTTGTCGATCTTGTCGGCAACATTTTCAGCCCACTGCCTTCTTGCATTTTCATCTGCTCCTTCGGGAGGGAGATTGTATACAGCTTCCTTCAATTCATTCTTCTTCTCAATGAATGAACGGGTATTTGTACAATCTCTTTCGATGAGTGGGGTTACATTATCCAAAGTAGTCGTAATGCTGCGAAGAGTGTTGTACTCCTCTATACCTTCAGGCGGAAAGCCTGCCTTCAAATAACTCCTGTATATATTGAACGAGTCGATATTCCCCTCAAGACTTCTGTGGGAGCCTCCTTTTATGGTATCCGTAAACTGGTTTTTAAGATTATTGAACATCCTCAATGCGACAGGGTCATCCACACTGGCTTCCATGGCCTTGCGCATCTGAGCTTCTGTCTGGTCCAGTCTCTCTAAGATCTTATTTCTGAGAGCTTCTTTCTTTTCAGGATCCACGTCATCCATCGTCAAGAGGTTTTCAATAGCTATCAGAGAATTCTTATAATCCATTCCTGCCTGGGTATAATTCACAAAGTTCACCCTGTCGGCAGATTCCTGCAGCTCTTCTTTGGTATAAACAGCACGCTCCTGGTCAGACCTGGGAATAAAAAAGGTATTACCTTCATAATCATCCTCAGGAAAATCTTCGGGAAATTGTAACTGTCTTTGCCCATTTACTTCCACAGTATCAACGATCTTGGGAGTGAAAGCAAAGTTTGCCCACTTTCCTTCAATTCCGACACCGGGATACTTCTTTGCAAGGACGTATGTTGCATCGGTGATGGCAAGATCTCTGGTCTGTATTCCCTCAAGGCCATGTATCATATACTCCACCATGGCACGCTGTACTGTTCCTTCAGGATACAGTCCCTGCTCGATTCCGGTTTTCAGGACATCAAGGGATTCGTTGATAAATTTATCAATATTATTTGCTCTTAAAAAATCCTCCGGAACGAATGCGGATTTAGGAGTGCTTAATTCATATTTTCCGGGATGTTCATCCGATTCCTCACACAACACTCCCTCTTCATCTACGGGTTTGTCGGATAATATCTTGGTACTCGCTTTTACCTTTATGGATATCTGGTGTGCAATCTCCGCTGCGGGAGTTCCGTAAAGCATAGCATAGAAATTTGATGTGGCTGCTGCAAAAGTAGTAAAATTCGTAACGTCTATTTTTGTTTTTTTCATATCTTCATCTCCTTTGAAACGGTACCGGTAAAAGCTCCGGATCAATGT
Organism: uncultured Lachnospiraceae bacterium; assembly: GCA_900320825.1. Lineage (GTDB taxonomy): Bacteria > Bacillota > Clostridia > Lachnospirales > Lachnospiraceae > AC2028. The sequence goes on from ONTX01000183.1 coordinate 6,749, forward strand.
ATTATTCAGATCATGTCATAATTATATACGGGCAAGTGTAACAAAAGTGAAACATTTTTTTACTTGTTCCACTTTTGTTACGCCCCGGTTTTTATAATACCGTTATGATTGGAAATCAGGTTTGCCGAAGATACGGCAAATGATATTTTCAAGGAGAAAAAATATGGAAAAAACAAATATTGATGTATCAAATTTTACCACCTTTGCTGCTGCAACTTCGAATTTCTATACTCCGCTCTTCGGAACTCCCGCAGCGGATATTGCTTATCAGATTTCCCAAAAAGTAAAAAAATGCACCCAAATAGAGTCTGATAAATCCATGACCGATGAAGAAGCGGGTTTACTTAGCGAGCCGTCAGACGAAAACCCCGGAAAATATACAACTATTACCTGTAAAGGACACACTGTTCCCGAGGACTTTTTGAGGATCAACAACATTGACACATTCGTTGATGAATCCCTTGAAACTCTGAAGGCCGGCATAGAGCAGGGACTTTATCCCGAGGGAACCGTACAGCGCGCCATGGTGGAGTATATGATCCATGGCCTAGAAGGGATACAAAACAGAAATCTCGCCTTAAATGATGTGAGTTTTGAACTGGCAAACAAATACCCCGGTATAGGAATGGAAAGTAAGTTTGCAAACTATGTCTTTATCCCCAAGGTTGCAAAGGAAGTCGAAAAAGACGGAAAAACAGAACTTGAATTTCCCGAAGGGTTTGCTGAGGACGATCTTGATGGAATGACTTTTTTTGTTCCCCGCACCGATCAGCAAACTGCAAAATATACCATGGAGGAATTTCAGGAATCTGCCGACAAAGTTAATTTCTATAATTACAACAAAGCAGGGCTGGATTATAAAGAAACATTGATCGATGTCGATAATCTTATGACCATGGACAACCTTGATCCTGCCCGTAAAACAGAGCTTAAAAATAAGATCGTAAAGACCATAGACGAAACAGAAGTCCAGTTAAAAAAGGCCCAGGAGGCAAGCATTGATGATCCCGTAGCACTGAGGATGTTCGGCGGTCTGAAAGGCCAGTTTGAGGATACCATAAAAGGCACTCATAGAAGTTTCGATGGAAACATGGACAGTATGGACAGGTACAAAGCTTACCTGAATGCAGGTTTTCCTCCTGAAGGTATCGAGGAGTATAATTCGCTGCGTGTTAATATTTTCACTTTAAAAAACTATACCGCAGTTTTGGGAAGGGATGCCACAAACGCAGGGGCATTTATTGAAAAATTAGGTATTTTGGATCAGGCTATAAACTCTCTTCCCCCTGCAGGGAGCGATGAGAACGCAAGAAACGCATGGGCCGATGATATTGCGGATAAGATCGACAAGGTTTGGGAAGAATACGATAAAATAGCGGGAAAACTCACATTTGTCGAAAAAGATTTCCCCATGCCGGACCAAAATATGCCGAATAAGGAAGAGCTTAAAAGACTAGGCAAAGACCGTGAGGAGAAAATAAAATCTTGGGAAAACGACAAAAACCGGATGCAGGAGAACTTCCGCAAAGAAGGAGAAGACGGAAAAAGAATAGTAGAAATTAAAGAAATACAAAAAAAACACCTTCATAATTTCGGTAAGTACACTCTGCAAAACAGAAGAGAAGCTCTCTCAAAGCATATGCAGGGTCTGTCGGACACCATGTCAGCTATGGGCACAGAGCTTAAAGATCTTAAGGAAAAAAATCCTAATATCCCTGATTCTCTTAAACAGGCGGCAGACAGAGTAATTGAAGCTTCCGACCCTAAGAGCAAGTCTGCTCCCGAAAATTATCTAAGAGCCCTTATGTCACTTAAGACCGAAGCGGAGAAAGCCGGAAATGAAGCCCTGACCACGTGGGCAGATGGCAGAATTCACTATTACGGAAACCGCATGAAGGCTGCATCGAAAAAGGGTATGCTTACAGATGAACCTCTGGAAGCACAGCGCAGTGCCGTTCATTGTCCCGACGGAAGCAAGATCGATACTGCACTTACAAAGTTCGATACAAAAAGATCCTTCATATTCGGCGGATGGGGACAGGAACACGGCAAAGAGACCCAGGAGCACAAGGATCTTCGTGAAGCAGCGGAAGCGCTGATCAGGGGAAAGCAGGAACTTAACGATATTAATGATAAGACTTCTCCCATCTGGGAACAGAAAGCAAGAGAGGTCATGCAACTTACCGAAGATGTCAGGAATCTTTCCGATGTGTATATTGGAAAAAAGGATGCATCTCCAACCTCCCCCGCAGGAAAGGAAAGACTGCAGGGTGCCAAAGATCTCGCCAAAGAAGCGAACGCTTACCGTGTCAGCCTTAAAAAGCAGATAAGCGCAAATATGAAATACAATCAGATCATGGCTACAGAACATACATATCAAAAGGAGCTTGTTTCAAAAAGTTATAAGTCCATAAAGACCAACTTCGACAAGATCAAGAAAGAGGTCGATGTCGAGAAACATCAGAATAATCCCGCTCATGACAGAAAGACGATCTCAGATGTTAAGCATGCAGAGCCAAAAAAAGACGACAAGAGCAGAAAATCCGTATTGTAAATTGTAAATGAAAACAAACAAAAATGAACGCTGCCATAACCGGTAGCGTTCATTTTTTTACTGTTTTATCTTACACTTTGGACATTCTGCCCTTTACTTCTTCCTTCTTCGGAACTGAGTGGGTACGCTCATGAACGGTCTTTCGTCCAGCACCGGGATTTGCCATTTCATTTTCCGCCTGCATTTCCTGACGAAGCTTTCCTATATTTGTCTTTACGGACTTTCTCTCATTTCTCGGAGCGTTTGCTTCCAGTTCATTCTGAGGCGCTTTGGGGCCGTCCAGGATATCCTTGTATCTTCTGTTAGCATCTATCTGCTTTCTGAGAGTGATACGATAAGCATCAGCCTCGGCAGCCAGATCCTTGGCACCCTGAAGCCTGTCTCTTCCGGCGGGAGAAACGACAATTGAGTTCTTTTTTCCAACATAAGTTTCGGACAGATCCTTAACATTTCCGGTAAGACGCATAACTTCACTTGCTTTTTCAATCCATTCGACTGATGACTTGTCCTTAATATTATTAAGCTCTTCCTTGGCTCTTACCAGTTCCTCAGCAGCTTCTCTAAGGTCCTTGTGCTCCTGTGTTTCCTTTCCGTGAGCCTGTCCCCATCCGCCGAAGATCTTTGATCTCTGGGTGTCAAACTTTGCAAGTGCGGCGTCGATCTTTTTTCCGTCGGGATTATTGATTGCGGCTCTCTGAGCCTCAAGGGGCTCATCAAGCAGCACGCCCTTCTTTCCCATTTCACCCATACGGTTTTCATAGTAATTGAGATTGTTGTCCGCCCATTCGGCAAGTTTCGGGTTTCCATCCCTATCAGCCGCTACCTTTAAATCCCTGAGAGCCTCATAGAAGTTTTTCGGAGTCGTCTTTTTCTCAGGCTTTGAAAGATCCGCAACTTTATCTATCGCATTTTTCAGGTTATCTGACATGGAAGGCTCAGAGTTCTTAAGTTCCGTAACCTCCTTGCCCATCCCGGACATCATCTCCGTCACTTCATGCATGATTTCCGACATACTCGCTCTTCTTTCAGCGGTGGTATGCTTTCCGAAACCATCAAGGTATCCCTTCAGCTGGTTATTTAGTTTTGAAAAACGACGTCCGTAATCCCCTTCCTTGGTAAAGCATTGCGCCTGTTTCTTCTTGGAGGATTCCCAGTTGGCGATATAATCATTTCTGTCTTTTTTCAGCCTTGCAAGTTCTTTCTTGTCCTCCATATTCTCATCGGGCATGGGGAATTCCTTATTGACAAATTCCAGCTTTCCGCCGGTCTTTTCGTATTCCTGATTTACCTTCTCGATCTTTGCGGCAATATTATCGTACCACTGTTTTCTTGCATTCTCATCGCTTCCCTTGGGAGGAAGTTTATCCACGGCATCACTCAGTTCTTTAAGTGCTGCATTAAGATCTCCCAGGTTTGTGGCTGTATCCTTGGAAAGACCGTTTATTGTATCGTATGTGGATTTAGCACTCAAAGCCAGCTCTTTGTATTCTGCGATTCCCTGTACGTCGAATCCCGCATCCAGATATTCTTTAAACATATCAAAGCTCTGAATATTGCCCACAAAGCTTCTGCCGCCTCTTGAGATGGTATCCGAAAACTGCCCCTCATTATCATTGAACATCCTGAGTGCAACGGGATCATTATCACTCACCTGCATGGCTTTACGCATCTCAGCTTCAGCCTTATCCATTTCCTCGAACAGCTTATTTTTGATCGCTTCCTTCTGTGTCGGATCAAGATCCTGCATTGCGGTAAGATTATGGATATCTGTAAGTGTGTTTGTGTATTCAATTCCGATCCTGTTAAATCCGCCGAAATTTACCTTATCTGCTGCTTCCTGCAGTTCCTCATTGGTATACTTTGCCATCTCCTGATCACTACGGGGCCTAAAGAAATAATCCAGGGATTTTTCATCTTCCTCGGCAAATCCTTCGGGATACTGAACTACGATCTCTCCGTCCTTCTCAACTTCCTTTGTAAGTTTGGGAATAAGGGTATAGTTGGCGAATTTTGATTCGATTCCTCCTCCGGGGTAGTTAAGGGAATCATAACCGTTGGTTCCCAGTACAAGGTCCCTGTTCTTTATTCCTTCAAGTCCCTGGATCATATAATCAACCATGGTACGCTGAATGGATCCTTCGGGATAAAGTCCCTGTGCAACCTGGCTTTTAAGTTCGTGAATAGACTCGTTTACGAACTTATCGATATTATTTGCTTTGAAGAATTCTTCGGGAACGAGTTCTTCTTTTGGGACATAAATCTCATATTTCCCCTCAAATTCTTCGGACGGATCACAGCCTATACCATCTTCTTCATAGAATTCATCTACGATCATCTTGTTGCAGTCTTTAGCCTTGAATGCGATGGCTTTTGCAATATCGGCTGCGGGAGTCCCGAAGAGGTTGGGATAAAAATTGGCCGTTGCAGCGCCGAACATTGACATTGAAGTTGAGGATATTTTTGTTTTTCTCATATATTTTCTCCCAGAAGGTGTTTATCACAATTCGATATATTTAACGATCTGTCCTGATCTTGCATGTATTATAAAACCCAAATCATAACAAAAGCGAAACAGTCTACGTTCATATTTTGTTAACAGTTTATTTTCCGATTGTTTAACCGCAGAACACTGTTTATACACTATTGCCTAGTATTATAATCTTACAGATTCACAAAAAAAACGTTCACTTGTTTAATAATCTTTTTCATAATAATGCCGGGTATCAGATGATACCCGGCATCCTCCCTTTTATAGGGCTTTTATTATTTTGCGACTCTTATATCTATTGCTCTTTTGTTGTTGATGATATCAACCTTTTTGTGTACGCCTCCGTCTTCTCCGTCTAGGGTCCAGGCGGTTTCTTCTCCGGTGATCTTTATATGACCCGACCGGAAGGTGATGATGTTTTCCGAAGCTTCGATATTGCCGCTTGCTATGGCACCTAAGAGCTGCAAAGGCTCGATGCCGTTTTTTATCTCCGTGATGAGAGTTACCTCAAACAGCCCATCTGCAAGATCCACATTTTCTCCGGTGATACCTTTGATGCCGCCCACGCTTATGGAGTTGGTGATCATGCCGTAGATAAAATTATTTTCTATGACACCTCCGTCATATTCTAACCTCATATGATAAGGTCTGATCTTTCCCATGCTCTTAACGCCCTCTATAAGGTACGCGGAATGTCCCAGAGCATTTTTCATATCCTGATCAGTTGAGTAGCTGACTTCGGTAAATGCGCCGAATGCGGCAACATAAACGAAAGCCTCTTTGTTAAACAGTCCCACATCCACCGCTCTGTTCCTGCCGTTTACTATAACCTCGGCAGACTTCACCATATCCTTGGGAAGTGCAAGAGAGCTGGCAAAATCATTGGTGGATCCCGCGGGTATGTAACCCAGGGGAGAACGGCTAACGTTCTTCATCATTCCCTTTACGGTTTCATCAAGAGTTCCGTCACCGCCGCAGCATACAATGATATCAAAATCCTGCTGTCTCTCGGCTACCATCTTCTCGGCGTCCCCGTTTTTTCTGGTGGGCGATATGGTTATCTCGTAGCCGGCACCCGCAAATATATCAAGGATATCCGCAAGTTCCGCACGGACTCTTCCTCTTCCTGCTTTTGGATTGTAGATAAAAAGCATTTTCTTCATAGGACTATTTTCCGTCAAAAGCAGGGTAAAAGCAAGTTATTTTGTTTTACGTCCGCCGTGCTGGACATTATTACCCTGAAGGTTGTTATTCTGGGCATTGTTCTGCTGAAGAGTCCTGCGGTCACGCGGCCGGGCTGCATTATTTATGGTATTGGCATGACGGGGACCGGCTGCATTGTTCACGGAATTTTCCTCGCGGATAAGATCGTTTATTCCCACTCTGTTCTGCTGGTTATTTCCTGCTGCAGGTGCATTATTATGCAATTCAGGCACATTGTCAGCCACCACATGTCCGTTATTCATTGCAGCAGCTACGGCAGCGGAAGGCTTTCCGACTCCTTCAAGATTATTGAGTCTGTTCAGACTTATCTTATCCTCATTTGCACGGTAATCATTGGCCTCAAACGCATACTGGTCATAAAGATGCTCATTGGTAAGAGACAACATGTAAAAAGCACAAAGTCTTCTTGTTTCTGATTTTCCGTGTAATTTTGATGCTTTTCCAAGTCCTGTATGATCAAGATAATCCTTTGACCTGTCAGCAAGTATCTCTTTTGCGGCTTCCAGTTCGCTGTCATTTTTTGCATTAACGCAGTTATCGAGGGCTCTCATCATATTTGTATACTCGGTGGAATTACCGTGACCGAAATATGCATGCTCGAGTTCCTGCATGTTGGTCCTCAGATCAAGGAATTTCTTTCTTTCATCAATAAAGGCATTATAGCGCTCTTCCATCTGCTGCTGTGCATTTGCTATATCAGCCGCTAAAGCCTCTTCTTTTTGTCTTGTTACCTCAGCTGCCCTGTTCTTTGCTTCTTCAACATGATCGGGATCGAAGATGCCAAGAACCTTTATGGCTTTTTCGTAAAGAACATGATTTTTTCCGAGAGCCCCGACAAATGCTGCCAGATTGGTTTCGAGCTCAGTCTTCATTCCCTCGAACATGCCCTCAAAGACTCCGTTGATATTTTCCGGCTTCTCTGCCATCATTTCAAGGGCATTCCAGATAGCCTTTCCGCGAGGGGGAAGATCTCTTTCCTTGATCTTTCCCATCTCATCATGAAGAGCCTTAATGTCATTTTTATTCTCTTCGCTTAACGATTTGAGATACTCTATCATGGGAAGAGTCGTCTCACGTTCTCTTGTAGCTTCAGGCTCAAGGATCTCAAGCGCCTTTTTCACTCCCTTTATAGCCTTATCGATCAGCACGTTATGAATCGGGTCAGGCAGCTGAATGTCCTTAAGCAGCTCTTCTGCTTTTTTTAATGCCTCATAGGACTGGAGATGGGTGAGCTGTCCGTCGGGTTTGAGCGGTGCCTTGTCACCTAACGCACTTCTGCCGGCAAGGATATCTCCCATGTGAGTATAAAACAACTGGTCTTCACCGGTAACGACTTCGAGAGTAAACAGATCCTCATACACATCTTCAGGGCCTGCCCAGCCGTGAGCAAGAGCCTCTTTCGCCAACTCCGCACCCTGAATACGTAATTCTATGTTTTCAATTCTCGTCCTGTACTGGTCAAGAAACTTTCTCTGTTCATCACTCAAGCCCTCAACACCGCCATCGAGAGACCTGACCTGATGTACGATCTTTTCATCCAGACCGGCAATGAGAAGTTTTAGGCGTTCTAGCTTTTCCTTGTCCTTATATGTACCTTCATTTTTGCGAAAACGGCTAAGTTCGTCATTGATTGACTCATTTAATTTACCGTCACCGTTAAACCTGCAGTCAAACAGCTGACTTAAAAGCTCTATATCAGATTCCGATGTATAACCGAGTTCGCGGACATCCTTTAAAAATCCTGCTTTTTCGTCTTCATTATTTTCACGTAAAACCTCATCTTTGATCTTTTCTAAAGCCTCATTTATGGTGGTCCACTGGTCACTTTTTCCTTCTATGCCACAGTCCATTCTTACTTCGGACACTATACTGTGCTTGTAGGCCGCTTTTTTATCGGGAGTAATGGGAACATCAACAAGCCTCTGCATGATACTCTCGGCTTTCTCTATCCTCTGTGCATGACTGTCTATGAATTCCTGATCCTCCAGGTTGGAATGATGGTAAATGCCGTCTCCCCAGCCTTCAAATATGGCATCCAGGAGAATTGAGTCCTTCTCAGGGTCCCAGCCGTTTTCATACATCTTTGCCTTAAATTCAGCCCTTGTATAAATCTTTCCACCTATCATCACGGTGGGGATCTCCGTTTTCACTTCATCGGGATGTCCCTCTATTCCCACGACATCGCTGATAAAGAGGAAAAACTTATCAAGTTCCTTCTCAGCCTCTTTAGCGTCTTTTTTTACCTTTTCACGGGAAGTCGGAAGGGCCATAACTTCGGGAACAAGAGCATCATAGTAAGTCTTTCCGTCCTTTCCTTTTTTGGACAAAAAAACCTTAAGACCATCAAGGATCTCGAGATGCTCCTTTATATATTCATCATCTTTTTTATCAAAAAAATCCTTGAGAACTTCGCCGTATTTTCTTGCTTCCGCAGCATCATCAGCCTCAAGCTTAGCTGCAAGCTTGAGCAGGGACTCTCCGGTTTTGATAAAATACTTATGCTTATACTGTAAGATATCTTTTTCTTTCTTCTTATAATCTTCAACAGTTCTTGGCATTGTATGATTCCTCCTGTTTATTCAATCTGCATTTAACTGTTTTTCGTATTCTGATACAAAACTATCAAATCCGGAAATAATCTTAACAGATAAAACGTAACAAAAGCGAAACAAAGCAAAAAGGCAACGGATCTTTTCCGTTGCCTTTCATTATTGCCTTTTTCGATCTTTGTCTTTATCTGTTTTCGCTTTATTATGCCATAGCGCCTGTCAGAAAACCTTCCATTGCGCCCATGGCATCATTTTCATCGCTGCCGTCACATTTGATCATAAGTTCATCGCCTTCGTCGATGGTTATACTCATCATACCCATAATGGACTTGGCATTTACTTTTCTCTCTCCGGACTCGATATAGATGATGCTGTCATACTTGCTTGCTTTCTGTACCAAAAGCGCTGCAGGTGATGCGGAAAGATTCTTGGACATTTTTACGTTTACGGTTCTGGTGATCATAAAATCCTCTCCTCCGGCCTGTCTTCCCCCAAAGAACAAAGCCTGTTTTTTAGGTTTTCCCCTATACCATAAACGGCGCCCCAAGCCGTTATTATCAAATCTGTCTGCAGGATCTCTTACGGTCTTCCTGCTTCCCCGGCCAGTTTGCTGAGTCTTGCCAGCCTGTGATTTATACCTGATTTCCCCACAGGCGGATCCATCATGGCTCCCAGTTCGGAAAGTGTCACATCGGGATTCTCAAGTCTTCCGTATGCCGCTTCCCTGAGAGGTTCCGGCAGATCCTTAAGCAGGCCCCGTTCTTCGAGAAATCTTATATCCTCAAGCTGCCTTGCGGCTGCGGTTACTGTCTTTCTGATATTTGATGTCTCACAGTTGACCCTGCGGTTCACCGTATTGCTGACATCTCTGTAGATCCGGCGGTTTTCAAATTCCATGTAGGAATTCGCAGCTCCCATGACATTCAGAAGCTCACCGATCATCTCACCTTCTTTGACATATACCACTGTTTCATCCCTGCGGATGGTCTTTCTCGCGCTGATATCAAAATCGGAACATACCCTGACTATCTGGTCAGCCTTGTGGTCATTGTCACATACGAATTCAAGGTGATATCCCTTATCGGGATCGCTGACGGAACCTGCCGAAAGGAATACTCCTCTCAAAAAAGCTCTCCTGCAACAGGTATTTTTGAGAAGAACCTCATCAACTGCTCCGTTTAAGTCACCCATGCATTCCGCAAAAGAAATGAATCCCTCGTCGGACTGTTTCGGCGACTTCCCTATATTAAATGTTATTTCAAGTAAAGTAAAGCCTTTTTTTATAAGAGATGATCCCAGGCCCTTAAATCCTATGCAGACATTCCCATCCGAATCGGCTCCGATATTCCCCGCAAAATGCATTATTGCCGAGACTTCCGCCAGTCTGCAATGTCTGGCTTTGGGGATCACTTCCGAAAGTTCTTCCTTTACATCCGAAGAAAAAGACATTTTTTTCTCCCGTTTTCAAGCATTTTGGTGTCGGAGGGGTCAGATCTGCTCTTTTACATCCCTGTGGGTAAGTTTGAATCCGATATCTTCCCTCGTCTTCATTCTCTCATAAATGGCATTTGCAAGGGTTACGGACCTGTGCTTTCCGCCGGTGCATCCTATTGCCACCACCAGATTATACTTGCCTTCCTTGACGTAATTCGGCATCAGAAAATTCAGCATATCCTCCAGTTTATCGAGAAACTGTCCTGTTTCC
>ONTX01000390.1 GCA_900320825.1 uncultured Lachnospiraceae bacterium
TATATTATTTTGCGATAAATGAAGAATAAATGACGAAGATCGCGACTTTACGAAAGGAGCAGATATGGTCATAAACATATATTACGGTGGCAGAGGTTCGGTTGACGATCCCACGATCCCCGTCATCAAGAGAATGAAAAAGGTATTGGAAGAACTTCGTGTCGAGACCAACCTTTACAATCTCTACGAATACAAGAATACCATTCCGACTTTATCCAAGACGGTTAAGGAAGCTGACGGAATAGTGCTTGCTTCAACGGTCGAATGGTTTGGTATGGGCGGATATATGCTCCAGTTTCTTGATGCATGCTGGCAGTTTGTCGATAAGGCGAAGATCGGTGAGATTTACATGATGCCTGTTGCAATGTCTAAGACTTACGGGGAAAGACAGGTTCTTGCAGACCTTTCAAATGCATGGGAAACCCTGGGAGGAAGAGTTCTGACCGGGCTTTCGGGATATGTCGAAAATCACCTGGATCTTGATCTTAGTGAGGAATATATAGCCATCATTGAGTCCCAGGCAGAGAATCTTTATCGTGGCATCAATCAGAAGCAGAAAACATTTCCTTCAAGCAAAAACGCTCTTACCGAACGCATCGGGGCACCGGATCCTCTTCATTTGTCAGAGGCTGAGGCAGAGCAGCTTTCAGAATATGTATCGAATGAAGAGTATGTACGTAAGCAGAAGGAAGATATCAGCGAACTTGCGGGGCTTTTCAAGAACAAGCTTCAAAGCGAAGATGAGAGCAGTGAAGAGGAATATATCAGCGAGATCAAAAAGGCGTTCAAGCCCTCGCCTGATGTTTCCGGCACTTTTGTGATAAAGATTGAAGAAAAGAAGAATGATCTGGTCATAAAAATATCGGGACCGAACATAACCGTTACTTATGAAAAAGCAGATTCCGGTGATGTCAGCATGGTCATGAAGAGGGCCATCATGGAGGATATCGTTGCGGGAAGAATGACGTTCCAGAGAGCATTTATGTCCGGTGCCACCACAAGCATGAAGGGAGATTTTTCTCTTCTGGGAGGCCTTGATAAGGTTCTAGTGTTTTCACATTGAATGGATTTTGGAGGAATTATCATGAAAGATGATTGCATTTTTTGCAAGCTTGCAAACGGGGTCTTCCCGACCAATTCGATCTATGAGGATGATCTTTTTAACGTAATACTGGACGTGGGTCCTGCGACTAAAGGCCATGCACTGATCCTGCCTAAGGAGCATGCGGAGAACCTTTTTGATCTTCCCGATGAAACCGCGGCCGCGGCAATGAAACTTGCCAAGAAACTGGGCAAACATATCGTGGACAGACTGGGAGCGGACGGACTCAACGTGGTTCAGAATAACGGGGAAGCCGCAGGTCAGACTGTGAAGCATTTTCACCTCCATCTGATCCCGCGATATGAAGGAGACGGCCAAAATCTCCTGTGGAATCCCACAGAACCCACACCCGAGGAATTGACCGCAATAAAGGACCAGCTTGTCTGATAAAGAAAATGAGAGAGATAAGTACAGAGATCATAACAAAAAACATTGCCGAAATGTGTATCGAGGCAAATCACTATCTGACTCCCGATATGAAGGAAGCACTTGAAAAAGCAGGTGAAAAAGAAGTATCGCCTGTCGGAAAAAAGATACTTTCACAGCTTGAGGAGAACCTGAAGATAGCCGGAGAGGAGACCATTCCCATTTGTCAGGATACGGGAATGGCAGTTGTTTTTGCCGAGATAGGCCAGGAAGTACATATAACGGGCGGCAATTTGACCGATGCCATTAATGAAGGAGTCAGGAAAGGATATACGGAAGGTTATCTCAGAAAATCCGTAGTATCCGATCCTCTTGAAAGAGTTAATACCGGAGACAACACCCCTGCAGTGATCCATTATGACATAGTTCCCGGGGATAAAATAAAACTGACCATCGCACCCAAGGGTTTCGGAAGCGAGAATATGAGCCGTGTATTTATGCTCAAGCCCGCCGAGGGAATTGAGGGTGTTAAAAATGCCGTGCTTACCGCAGTAAACGATGCCGGCCCTAATGCGTGCCCGCCCATGGTTGTGGGAGTCGGTATAGGCGGCACGTTTGAGAAGGCGGCACAGCTTTCAAAAGAAGCACTTTTAAGACCTGCGGGCTCACATTCCGACCTTCCCCATATCAGGGATCTTGAGGATGAACTTCTAGAAAAGATCAATAAATCCGGAATAGGTCCCGGCGGACTTGGAGGAAGAGTAACCGCCCTTGCGGTAAATGTCCTTACATATCCCACACATATAGCGGGACTTCCCGTAGCGGTAAATATCTGCTGCCATGTTAACAGGCATTGCATAAGAGAAATATAGGAGGCATTTATGGACAGAAAAATAAACATGCCTCTTTCAAAAGAGGATGCACTTTCTCTGGAATACGGAGATTACGTATATTTAAGCGGAGTGATCTACACGGCAAGGGATGCCGCACATAAGAGGATGTACGATGCACTTAATGAAAATGCACCGCTTCCCATCGATATAAAAGGACAAACTATCTATTACATGGGACCATCCCCTGCAAGAGAAGGCAGGCCTATCGGATCTGCAGGTCCCACAACGGCTTCCAGAATGGATAAGTATGCACCGCAGCTTATGGATCTTGGTCTTATCGGAATGATAGGCAAAGGGAAAAGGACATCTGCAGTAAAGGACGCGATCGTAAGGAACGGTGCAGTATATTTCGCCGCAGTCGGAGGAGCGGGAGCTCTTCTGAGCAAATGCATTACAAAATCCGAAGTTGTGGCTTATGACGATCTTGGAACGGAAGCAATACGAAAACTTGAGGTTAAGGATTTCCCCGTCATAGTAGTGATAGATTCCAAGGGTAGAGATCTTTACGAAGAATCGCAAAAGCAGTACAGAGAAGAGTAATTCTTAAAAGGACAGGAGAAAGCAGTGAAAAAAGGAGTAGATTTTAGCAACTTTAAAAAAGTGATCGTGATCGTGGTCATTGCGATAATTGCCGGAATCCTCATAACAGGATCATTTTATTCAATCCGTGAGGAAGAACAGGCAGTGGTATGTACCTTTGGTTCTCCCCAGGCTGTAACCACACCGGGACTTCATTTTAAGATTCCCATTATTCAGACAGTCAAAAAAGTTTCTACAACGATCAACGGATTCAGCATCGGATACAATTCCACAGGAGACGGTGATGAGGCACTTATGATAACCTCGGACTACAATTTCCTCCACGTGGATTTTTATGCGGAATACAGAGTAACCGACCCGGTCAAGGCGCTGTATGCATCTGAGGATCCTGTTGAGATACTTAAGAACATCGCACAGAACTGTATTAGAACAACCATAGGTTCTTACACCGTAGACAGCGTTCTTACCACCGGAAAGAACGAGATTCAGTCAAATATAAAGCAGATGATAATCGATAAACTTGAGGTTTATGATATCGGAATACAGCTTGTAAATATTACGATTCAGGATGCTGAGCCTCCCACGGAAGAAGTAAGTATGGCTTTCAAGGAAGTAGAAACGGCAAAGCAGGGCAAGGAAACTTCGGTAAATAACGCCAACAAATACAGAAATGAAGAGATTCCCGCAGCCGAGGCAGAGGCGGACAGGATCATTCAGGCAGCTGAGGCTCAGAAGCAGGAGAGGATCAACGAAGCAAACGGACAGGTTGCCAGATTCAATTCTCTGTATGAAGAATATGTAAATTATCCTGCTGTCACAAAGCAGAGGATGTTCTATGAGACTATGGAGGATGTTCTTCCCGGTCTCAAGGTTGTGATCCAGAGTTCGGACGGTGAAGTAAATACCATGCTTCCGCTGGACAGCTTTTTCGGAAACATGACAGTTAATCAGACAGTACCTGCAGACGATACCAATACAGAGGATAAATAAAATGGCAGAATTCGAATCTTTTGATTCCAAGGGGAATCCTAAAAATAAAAAAGCAAATAAAGAAAAGAGCGGAAGCAAAGCATGGATCTTCTGGATTCTTGTCGTTCTTGCTCTTATCGTCTTAAAAGCCTGCACAGTCGTTACATATGGAAATCAGTACAAGCTTGTAAGACAGTTCGGTAAAGTTGACCGTATTATCACTAATCCCGGCATTTCATTTAAAGTTCCATTTATTGAGACTGTGGATGTGGTGCCTAAGGAAATTCTTCTTTACGACCTTCCCGCATCGGACGTCATCACATCCGACAAAAAGACAATGATCGTTGACAGCTATGTTCTCTGGAAGGTTACGGATCCTTTGAAGTTTGCACAGACACTTAGCGGATCTGTTATGAATGCGGAAAACAGGATTGATACCATTGTTTATAATGCAACAAAAAATACCATCTCAAACATGACTCAGGATGCAGTCATTCTCAGCCGTGACGGTAAGATGACCATAACGGTGGAGCCTGAGGAATCAGATGTTGAGTCAAGGGATATGACCGTTGAAAGTGAGACAGAAGTAGTTGATATCACTTCTCTTACAGAAGAGATCATGGCACAGATCGGCGGAATAGAATCACAGTACGGTATTCAGATACTTACTGTGGATGTGAAGAAGCTGGATCTTCCTGACGCAAATAAATTTGCGGTATATACAAGAATGATCTCAGAGCGTGAAAATATTGCTGCACAGTATGAGGCTGAAGGTCAGGCACAGGCACAGATCATCATAAATGCAACAGATAAGGAAGTTGCGATCACCAAGTCAAATGCAGAGGCACAGGCTGAAGCAATCATTGCTGAAGGTGAAGCCGAATACATGAGAATTCTTTCCGATGCATATTCGGATGCAAGCAAGGCTGATTTCTATTCATATGTAAGGGCACTTGATGCACTTAAGCTCAGTATGAACAATTCGGACGATACTATTATTCTTTCAGAAGATTCGCCCATTGCGGGAATATTCTACGGAAGATATTGATGCATTAAACGTCAGTAAATACGGGATGCCCGGTGTCTTGCAAAATACTTGTTGACATTGGGCATCTATGTATATACAATAACTAATGCGTCTTTTGATGCAACAAATGATTGGTGATACCGATACATTGATATTGGTAGAGGCATTCGGACCTATGGAGAAGTACTCAAGTGGCCGAAGAGGCGCCCCTGCTAAGGGTGTAGGTCGGGCAACCGGCGCGAGGGTTCAAATCCCTCCTTCTCCGTTCTTTTCAAACGTCAGGTACGGAAAAGAATTCTCTGATCTTGTTGAGGATTCTTTTTTCTATCTCAGAGAATGGAAAGATATATTAGGAAACAGGACAATATATTGTGGTTATAAAGCCTGTAAAATCCAAGGTTTTGTTGCCAAAAAAAATTACAAAAATTTTTAAAAAAAGTTGTTGACTTTGAAATTGCCCTGTGATATCTTAATAAAGCTGTCGCCTTGAGAGCGACGCAAGATCCTTGATAA
>ONTX01000327.1 GCA_900320825.1 uncultured Lachnospiraceae bacterium
CAGTGCAAAACCATCGCTTCCCGAATGAGAAAACTGGATGAGATCATTGGCTCCGATGTTAAAAAGAATCATGAGATACTTCCGGGACCCTCTGTCAGCCTGCTTCTTTGCCGTAACGTGTATTTTGCGGGGGAATCGGATATTGAAGAATACAGAAATGTCCTTAGGGGAATATATGCACGTAGAGATTCCCTTTCATACGATTTCAATTCGGTATTCCCAAATCTTGTGGTTCCTTTTGAACTGCTCATCAGTTTCGAAAAAGAAACAGACCTTTCCGAATCCGTAAAAAACGAGATAGTGGATATCTATAAGTCCGTCATAGGATATGTGACAAACGGTAAAAACGGAGAGTCATTTTCACTTCTCCTTGAATATCTGTCGGAATTCATTTATCACTTCATCGAGGTAGAAGACAGGTTTTCATTTGAACAGATGGGACTTTTTACCATGGCAGCCATTCATCCGCCTACCTATATCCACTCCCTTATGGTGGGAGAACTTTCTGCATGTATCTGCACACATCTGCTTAAAGAAAGACCTGAGCTTTTCAGAGGACTTAATGAGATAACCGGAAAGAGCAGAAATGCGGTAAGGACCAGAAGGATACTGGATTACTGTTATCACAGTGCGGTCTGTCACGATTTCGGAAAGATCCCCATGATAGATACCATCTTCCTCTACGGAAGAAATCTTCTGGACCATGAGTTTAACCTGCTTAAGCACCACTCAAGGACCGGTGCTTTACTGCTTTCTGCATACGAGTCCACAAAAAAATACTCCGATGTCGCCAAAGGACACCATAAATGGTATAATAATTCCCGCGGTTATCCGGAGGAATATGACAATACAGTCTCGGAATACAGGATTTTCACGGATATCGTGACCGTTGCCGACTGCCTTGATGCGGCTACGGATACCGTCGGAAGAAGCTATACCGGTTCTAAAACTCCCGATATGATAATAAATGAGATCATAGAAGGGGGCGGAACACGCTATAATCCTGATATTGCGGCTCTTTTAAGTGACGGTGATCTCCGCGGTGAGATCATATACATACTTGACAAAATCCGAAAAGAGACGTATAAGAAAAACTTTGGAGTGTTAAAAGAGTTTCTTAAGGACGGATCGGGTTCACTTGCGGATGTTTCCTTCCTGGACGAATCCGATGAAGATCTTAAGGCTCTTCATAAAATGCTGTCCGAAGAAGAACAGTTCAAGGCGGCATATCGTATAGTAAATTACGATCTTGAGACAGTCTGTCCCCCTGAGGGAAGAAGCGACGAGAACTCCATTCTCGCCGTTTTGTCGCGGGAATCTTACAGGATAAGAAAGAAAGCAAAATACGTTAATCTGCTTTTAAAACTTTATCCCAGGAGAGATGAATTTAATTCATATAATAAGGCACTTCTGGAAAGGCTTTACAAGCAGTACCTGAGGGAAAAAGATTTTTCCACGGAAGCCCATAAAAGATTCGATGAAGTAAACATTCAGGCCCATACATGCTGGCTTGAAGCAAGAAGCAAAAACAACTACCTGTTTTTCAGGGATGCGCTATCAAAAAGAATTGATGCGGAAAAAGACAGGGTAAGCCGTTTTTCCGAAGGCGGCGGATTTCCCGATGGGCTTTATGACCGCATGCTGGATGAATACGAACCCGGACTTACTTCTGAGAAGATGGATGCTCTTTTTGATGAAAGCATCCCAAGAGTAAGAAAACTCCTGGATAGTGTGATCGGAAGTCAGGATCCTGACAGTTTTGATTTCCTTTCAAGGGAAGCTTCGGACTCCCAGCAGGCTCAGATGACGGAATATCTCCTTGATATCCTGGGCTTTGACAGGGAGAGGGGTATGTGTTCGATTTCGGTCCACCCCTTTACCGAACGTCTGGGTCGTGGCGATACCAGGATCACCACAAACTACGATCCGAATAATATCTTTTCAAATATATATTCCGTTATACATGAATGCGGCCATGCTCTTTTTGAACAGATGCAGCCCGAGGCCAATCACATTTATCATATTGCTGATAATAAGACCATGGGTCAGCACGAAACGGTATCCAGGTTTTATGAAAACATAATCGGGCGTTCCCGTGAGTTCATAGAACTGATCTATCCCAGGCTCTGTGAGATCTTCCCGGATGTAATGGAAGGCGTGAGCGTAGATGAACTATACAGAGGTGTTAACCTTACGGTACCCTCCCTCATAAGGATGGATGCGGATGAACTTACCTATATCTTCCATATCTATATCCGTTATGAGATGGAAAAAGGTTTTATGGACGGCAGCATAAGTCCCGAAAATGCCACGGAAAAATGGGCAGGTTTATATGAGGATGTTCTCGGAGTTACGCCGGGGGACGATCTTGAAGGAATTCTTCAGGACATTCACTGGACCGACAGCTTCGGATATTTCCCTACGTATGCAATGGGTAATTTCTACGGGGCAATGATCTTAAGCCGTATGAAGAAGGATTTCGATCCTTTTGAAGCTGTTAAAAAAGGGAATATGGCAAAGATCAATTCCTGGATGGCGGAGAATGTATTTTTGAAGGCCGACAGGCTGCTTCCATTCGAATGGATAAAGGATATCACCGGAAGGGAACTTACCGCCGATGATTTTGTCACATATCTCGAAGAAAAATATTCAAAATAGTCAGGAGATTTAAAAAACAGTTATGAATTCAAAGTTGGCGTCATATATTATCAAGAGGCTGTTTCTCGCCGTCGTCACGGTCTGGGTTGTTATAACAGTCACCTTTTTTGTAATGCACTCGGTTCCCGGCGGACCCTTCATGGGTGAGAAAGCAATCTCGGAAGCGGCACAGAAAGCACTGGAAGCTAAATACGGTCTTGATAAGCCGCTTTTTGTTCAGTACACAACATATCTCAAGGATATCGTTACCAAGTTTGATTTCGGTCCTTCCCTTAAGCAGAGAGGCCGTACAGTTGCGGCTGTAATAGGCGACGGAATGAAGACCTCCGCAAAGCTTGGTATCATCGCAGCAGTCATTGCACTTGCAATCGGTGTTGTGCTTGGATCCTTTGCGGCACTTCACAGAAACAGCATAATCGACCGTATCATCATGGTACTTACCACGGCATTCGTATCCATGCCTTCTTTCATAATGGGATCCTTTCTTTTGATCCTGTTTTCCATTAAGCTGGGATGGCTGCCCGCTAACGGAGCATCAAGGGGCGGACTTATTCTTCCCGTTATCACACTGTCACTTTCGCCCATGGCATACATCACGAGGCTTACCCGTTCATCCATGCTGGATGTTCTTGGCCAGGATTATATCCGTACAGCCAAGGCTAAAGGCGTACCACGTATAAGGGTAATCTTCGGACACGCTCTTAAGAATTCACTTCTTCCCGTTATTACTTATTTCGGACCCATGCTTGCATATATCGTTACCGGTTCCCTCGTTGTGGAGCAGATCTTTGCGGTTCCCGGCATCGGAAGAGCATTCGTTACAAGTATCACCGGAAGGGATTATCCCATGATCATGGGTACCACCATCATTCTTGCTTCGCTGATCGTTATCATGAATCTTATCAGCGACATACTTTACAAATTTGTTGATCCCAGGATCACATTGGAATAGAGGTCAAAATGGACAAGAAATTAACTATGCATATTGATGTAGAGGATTTTATTCCCGCTACGGAAAAAGAAAAAGAATACATGGTCCAGATGAGACCTTCCACCACCTTTTTCAAGGACGGTGTAAAGAGGCTCGTTAAGAACAAGGTTGCATTTGTCAGCTTCATCGTCATTGTGTTCATCACACTGTGTGCCATATTTGTTCCCATGTTCTGGCCCTACAGTTATGAGAACATGCTGGGTAATGTTCCCGGTCAGCCCGTTGACTCATCATTTAATAACCTTAAGCCCTTCACTTATTCCAAGACCGAGCAGGCCATGATCGATGCGGGAGAGCATGTAACACCCCACATTTTCGGAACGGATTCACAGGGCAGGGATTATTTCATAAGAGTCGTATACGGAACCAGGATCTCCCTTGCCGTAGGCTTTTTTGCAAGTATCATAGTTCTCATAATAGGAATGACCATCGGATCTGTGTCCGGTTATATGGGAGGCAAGGTAGACCTGATCATAATGAGAATAGTCGATATCATATACTCCCTTCCCGATATGCTCATGGTCATTCTCCTTGCATCAGTTCTTAATCAGACAATGGGTGATGCCATCGAGGGAACCGTATTTGAGTCCATCGGTGCAAACATCATAAGCCTGTTCCTTGTATTCGGAGTTCTTTACTGGGTTTCCATGGCAAGACTTATAAGAGGACAGATCCTTTCCCTTCGTGAGCAGGAGTACGTTCTTGCTGCACGTACTGCCGGAGCTTCCGGAAAATGGATCATCAAAAAGCACCTTCTTCCCAACTGTATGAGCGTTGTATTTATATCCGTCGCTCTTCAGATACCCAGTGCGATATTTACCGAAAGTTATCTTTCATTCCTGGGACTTGGAGTTAATGCTCCCATGCCGTCTCTTGGATCCCTTGCATCGGATGCACTTAACGGTCTTTCTTCATACCCTTACAGACTGGTCATCCCCGCAATCGTTATATCGCTTATCGTTTTATCACTTAACCTGTTTGGAGACGGACTGCGTGATGCATTCGATCCCAAACTTGCAGCTTAAGTATCCTGCGTAAAGGCAGGTACTGCGCAGACCCGAATAAATGCCGGAAAGCGGCAAATAAGTTAGAGGTGTTTTTATGAGCATGTTAGAAGTCAGAGATCTCCATACTTCATTCTTTACGGATGCAGGTGAAGTAAAGGCAGTCAACGGGATCTCTTTTGACCTTGATGAAGGAAAGGTTCTCGGAATAGTGGGAGAGTCAGGTTCCGGAAAATCCGTTACCGCCTATTCCATTATGCAGATCCTTGCGGGAACGGGAAAGATCGTTTCAGGATCCATTAAGTATAAGGGAACCGAACTTGTTAATTCCGGTGAATCCGTCATGAAGACCATCCGCGGAAACAAGATATCCATTATCTTCCAGGATCCCATGACTTCCCTTAATCCTACCTACACCATCGGCCACCAGCTGATGGAAGGCATTATGATGCATACCGGAAGAAACAGGAAGGAAGCTGAGGAGCGTGCCATCGAAATGCTCAGACTCGTTAACGTCAACGAGCCCGAAAAGCGTATGAAACAGTATCCTTACGAGTTTTCCGGAGGTATGAGACAGCGTGTCATGATAGCAATGGCACTGTCCTGTGAGCCCGATATCCTTATAGCCGATGAGCCTACAACAGCACTTGATGTTACCATCCAGGCCCAGATCCTTGAACTTATGAAGAAGCTTCAGGAAGAACTGGGAATGGCCATCATCATGATAACCCATGACCTTGGTGTTGTTGCCCAGATGTGCGACGAGGTTATCGTAATGTATGCAGGTTCCATCTGCGAACAGGGTACGGCTGATGAGATCTTCTATAACCCCTGCCATGAATATACCAAGGGACTTATGAGATCCATCCCCACTCTTGATGATGAGTTCAAGAGACTTCAGCCCATATCCGGAACTCCCATCGATCTTCTCAATATGCCTGCAGGCTGTCCTTTCGCCCCCAGATGCGAAAATGCCATGAAGATCTGTCTCAGGGAAAGATGTGAGCGTATGCAGATCAATGATGATCATGCTGCGGGTTGCTGGATGAACGTTAAAAAAGAACATGAAAAAACAGGCGGAAAGGCGGCAGAAGAATAATGGCAGAGAATAAACCGCTGATTCAGGTAAAAAACTTAAAAGAATATTTCAATATCAACACCGGATGGTTCAAAACCGTTCCTTTAAAGGCTGTTGACGACGTTTCCTTTGATATCATGAAGGGTGAGACTCTGGGCCTTGTGGGAGAGAGCGGCTGCGGTAAGACCACTGTGGGACGTACCATATTAAGACTTTACGAGCCCACCTCCGGAGAGATATTTTACGACGGCAAAAAGATCGAGGATAAAAAAAGTATCAGGGAATTCAGAAAACATGCTACAATGGTTTTTCAGGATCCCTACTCATCACTTAATCCCCGTATGACGGTTTCCGATATCATCGGAGAGCCTCTGGACATTTACAAGATGTATGACAGTGCCGAGGAGAGACGTGAGAGGATCCTTGAGCTTATGAGCTATGTAGGACTCAACAGTGAGCATGCATCAAGATATGCCCACGAGTTCTCGGGAGGCCAGCGCCAGAGGATCGGTATCGCCAGATCCCTTGCACTTAAGCCTGACTTTATCGTTTGCGATGAGCCTGTTTCCGCACTTGATGTTTCAATCCAGGCACAGGTCATCAATATGTTTGATGAACTCCAGGAAAAGCTGGGACTTACATATCTGTTCATTGCCCATGACCTTTTGGTCGTAAGACATATAAGCGACAGGATAGCCGTTATGTATCTCGGTCATATCGTTGAACTTGCGGATGCCAATGAGATATATAATCATCCCGTCCACCCCTATTCCAAATCCCTTATATCGGCTGTTCCGCTCCCTGATCCCAAGGCTGCGAGAGCCAATAAGAGGATTGTACTTTCAGGTGATATTCCCAGTCCTTTGAATGCACCATCGGGCTGTCCGTTCAGAACAAGATGCTCACATGCTTGCGAGGCGTGCGCCGGCGAAATGCCGCCTCTTAAGGATGTTGGCGGCGGACACCTTGTGGCTTGTCACAGGATTGGTGATATATAATTCAAGGAGGTTAAATAAGTTATGAGAAAAAAGATCTTTGCTGTAATCCTTACAGCAGCGCTCGCAGTCAGCTGTCTTGCAGGCTGTGGAAAAAGCGCATCTAACGATGGCAGCTCCATCAATGTCTGCGTCGGATCAGAACCCGATACCATCGATCCCGCTCTCAACTCCGCTGTAGACGGTGCTACACTTCTTGTTCACCTTTTCTCCGGACTTGCTAAGTGGGAGCAGAAGCCTGACGGATCACTTGCAATAGTTGCAGATGCCGCTACAGAACTTCCCGAAGGTGTAGAGAATGCTGACGGAACCGTTACCTATACCTACACTTTAAGAGACGGCCTTAAGTGGTCAGACGGACAGCCCGTTAAGGCTTCCGATTTCGTATTTGCATGGAACAGAGCAGCATCAGCTGAGCTTGGTGCAGACTACGGTTACATGTTCGAGGTTGTTGACGGATACGAGGATATCTCCGCTGTTGATGATGACGGAAATCCCATCAATCCCGATGCAAAGCTCAATGTCAGTGCGCCGGATGACAAGACTATCGTTGTTACCCTTTACAATGCAGTTTCATACTGGAATGAGCTTCTTGCTTTCCCTACCTACTTCCCTGTAAGAGAAGATGTTGTTGCTAACGAGGGATGGGCTACGGAGGCTTCTACCTATGTATGTAACGGACCTTACAAGATTGATTCATGGGATCACCAGTCAGTGATCAGACTCGTTAAGAATCCTGATTTCGTAGACGCTAAGGACATCACCATGTCCCAGATCAATTTCTATCTTTCCGATGACCAGAACAACATGCTCACCAACTTCAAGAACGGTGACTGGCAGCTCATCGATGACATCCCTACCAACGAGATGGCAGCAGTAAAGGCTGATTATCCTGATGAGTACGTTGTTGCAGGTAACCTCGGAACCTACTATGTATGCTGGAACGTTAATGAGCAGATCATGCCCGAAGGCAGCGAGTTTGCCGATGATGAGTATGCTAAGGCTGAAGTAAGAAGAGCCGTAGCACTTCTTTTCGACAGAAACTACATCTGCGAAGAGATCGGACAGGCAGGACAGGTTCCCGCTTCTTCATTCGTAGCAATGGGAATGACCGAGCCCGACGGATCACAGTTCTATCAGAACGCAGGAAAGAATGCATACACCGGATACTATGATGTTTCCAAAGATGCATATACCGAGAACTTCAATCAGGCAATCTCAGTACTTAAGAAGTACTATGATTATGATGAAGCTACCGGAAAGTTCACCAACTTCCCTACCCTTACTTACATCTACAACACTTCAGAAGGCCATAAGGCTATCGGTGAGTACCTCCAGAGCACTCTTGCAGGCGTAGGAATCACCATGAACCTTGAGAACCAGGAGTGGGCTACCTTCCTTAACACAAGAAAAGAAGGTAATTACTCCATCGCAAGAAACGGCTGGCTTGCAGACTACAACGATCCTATCTGCTTCCTTGACATGTGGACCACCGATTCCGGAAACAACGATGTTCAGTTCGGAAGAGGCGCACATAAGGATGGAGCTGTCTATGATATGGATCTTACTCCTTACGGATATGATATCAAGGTACAGGGAACCTGGTCTGAGACCTATGACGTTCTCATCTCAACCATCAAGAAATGTACCGACGAGAAAACCCGTTACCAGCTTATGCACGTTGCTGAGGATATGCTTATGGATACCGGTTGTATCACTCCTTTGTACTACTACACCGATCCTTACATGATCAGCAAGAACGTAGAGGGATTCTTCGCAAATCCTCTCGGATACAAGTATTTCATGTTCACCAAGATCTCATAAATCTTTGAACGCTGAAGACCGGGAAACCTGAAAAGGGTTTCCCGGTTTTTTATTTTAATTACACTTTTCTGTATTAAATTGATAAATAATATGATATATTATCTATGTTCGATCGTATGAACATCACTATGAACAAATGTCAGGGGAGGAATTATTTAATGGAGTTTAAGGATTTTAAAGAACTTGCAACATACGCTAAAGAAGAGAACTGCTCCGATATTCACATCACAGTCGGTACCAATATTGCAGTAAGAAGATACGGAGAGCTTAAGATCCTTGAGCCCGCTCCTTCTGCAGAGATCTCAAGAAACATGATCTTCTCGATCCTCAATCAGGAGCAGGTTGAGAAGGTAACAGGCGGCAGCGATCTCGATGTCGGTGTTATGCTTTGGGACGGCACCAGGATCAGAGCCAATGTTTATCATCAGAGAAACAACCTCGCCTGCAGTATCCGTATCCTTAATCAGTCAATTCCTACATTTGAGGAACTTCTCCTTCCTCCCGTTTGTAAGGATCTTGCAGAACAGCCCAGAGGACTCGTTCTCGTAACAGGACCTACCGGATCCGGAAAGTCCACCACCCTTGCATCAATGGTAGACTATATCAACAGGACCACTTCAAGACATGTCCTTACTATCGAGGACCCTATCGAGTATGTATATCCTCATGACAAGGCCATGATCCACCAGAGAGAAGTAGGAAAGGACGTAACAAGCTTTGCAACGGCTCTCCGCAGCGCACTTCGTGAAGATCCCGATATCATCCTTGTTGGTGAGATGAGAGATTATGAGACAATCTCCGCAGCTATAACCGCAGCTGAGACCGGTCACCTGGTTCTTTCAACACTTCATACCACATCCGCTGCACAGACAGTCGAGAGAATCATCGATGCTACACCTCTTGAGGGACAGGATCAGATCAGAACCCAGTTCTCCAACGTTATCAAGGGTGTTATCACCCAGACTCTTGTTCCCACCGCAGATGCTGACGGCCGTGTAGTTGCTACCGAGATCATGCTTGGTACTCCCGCTATAGGAAACCTTATCCGTGACAAGAAGACCATTCAGATCCCTTCAAGCATCCAGGCAGGACGTCAGGCAGGAATGCATCTTCTCAATGATGATCTTGTATCCCTTGTTGCACGCGGAAGGATCACCAAAGAGAATGCTATGTGGGTTAGTAACGATCCCGCAGCTCTCGATAAGATGTGCTGATCTGCAGATAAATAAGCATTTTGAGGACGGTTCGAAAGAGCCGTCCTTTTTTTATTCAAAAAGTGTTGACAAATAAATTTCACAATGATATCATATTGATATCAAAAGTAAACACGGGACCAACACAAGGTTCTGTTTTCCGGGACATCGGGGAAAGACAGACCGGACGTCCCGGCAGATGCTTAAAGCATCGGAAAGAGAGGAGAATATGAGTAACATGAATAACGGTAATGTACAGGAGAGGATCATTGAAGGTCATAAGACCGGCGGACTGGTTCTGTTTATTGTCATTGCACTTTATGTTCTTGCAATTCCCGGAATGGGAGTATTTGCTGCATACGGACTCTGGTTTATGAACATCGCATGTATCCTCTGGCTTTGCCTGGGATGGATCCTGCTTCTGGGACTTAAGGTCTTAAAGCCCAATGAGGCACTGGTACTTACACTTTTCGGAAAATATGTGGGAACCCTTAAAGGTGACGGTTTCTTCTTCGTTAATCCTTTCTGTACCGCATTCAATCCTGCAGCGGCAACAAAGCTCGGACAGAGCGGCGATGTTGGCAAGAATGATGCCATGAGTGTTGTTGTATCAGGTACCAATGTAAAGGCTGCCGAGATTGCAAGCAAGAAGATCTCCCTTAAGGTCATGACCCTTTCAAACAGCAAGCAGAAGGTTAATGACGTCCTCGGTAATCCCGTAGAGATCGCTGTTGCAGTTATGTGGAGAGTAAAGGATACCGCCAAGGCAGTATTTGAGGTAGATAACTTTAAAGAGTATCTTTCACTTCAGTGTGATACCGCAGTCAGGAACGTTGTAAAGGTATATCCCTATGATGTTACCGACAATGTTGACACAACAGGTGACGGTGAGTCCGATGACGGAAGCCTCAGAGGTTCAACAGAGGTTGTTGCAGGTAAGATCCGTGACGAGATCCAGAGCAAAGTAGTTGATGCCGGACTTGAGATCGTCGATGCAAGGATCACTTATCTTGCATACGCTCCCGAGATCGCAGCCGCAATGCTCCAGAGACAGCAGGCTTCAGCTGTTGTCGATGCAAGAAAGCTCATAGTTGACGGTGCTGTAGGCATGGTTGAACTTGCTCTTGAGAGACTCAGTGAGAAGAATACCGTAGAACTTGATGAGGAAAGAAAGGCCGCAATGGTATCAAATCTTCTGGTAGTCCTCTGCGGAAACCACGATGCACAGCCCGTTGTTAATTCAGGGAGCCTTTACTGATGGCTGAAAAAAAACAGGTACCTCTGCGCCTGTCGGAAAAACTGTATAATGAACTTGCCGCCTGGGCGGAGGATGACTTCCGCTCAGTCAACGGGCAGATCGAATACCTGTTGACTGAATGCGTGAAGCAGCGTAAAAAGGACGGTAAGTATGTAGGAAAGGATATCGATGCCCCGCTTGATATCGATATTGAGTAAAGCATGAAATATACATGAGGAGGGAACTTAACTGATTATCTAAAGCGAAAAATCTGAGAATATGGTATAATATTCTGCGTTGCAGGTAATAAATCATATGGAGGGAGAACATATGAAAAAACTTCTCAGATCGCTTCAGATAATCTTGATCGCGGCCGCTTTTGCCGTGATGTTTGATTCAATAGATGTAGCAGCCGCACCCAAGACCATGGCTGACGGCAATGTCTTTGATGCAGAGTTCTATGCTAATGCCTATCCCGATGTAAAAGCGGTTTTCGGCAATAACGAAGCTCTTTTATACCAGCATTACGTAGCTTTCGGAGTATACGAAGGAAGACTTCCCTATGATCCGGCCGCAGTAGCTGCCCAGAATGTTCCGGTAGGCCCCAACGGTGTCACAGAGCCTGTGGCTTATCAGATGATCATGGGACTTAAACCCTACTTTCCCGAAGGAATGCCCTGGGACTTCAGTCTTGGCTATTATCTGTATCAGGGTTTTGACAATCATTATTATTACGGTTCCGAATGTGCTTACTATGCATTCCTTGTTAACGACTATGTATTCGGCAATACTCCCAATGCCAGAAAAATCGATGTATTTGATCCCGCAAACTTCCATGTGGGAGATATATACAGATACAAGGCAAATAACTATGCCGGCGGTCATTCTGTTATAGTCCTGAGCAAGGATGACAAAGGGATCACCGTTACCGAGGCAAACTACGGAGGCAAGGTCCACTGGGGCAGGAGGTTGTCCTGGACGGATATAGCAAGAGATTACGATTACATAATGACAAGATACAACATTTGATGTAAACGTCAAAAACCCGCCCGGTGAGGGCGGGTTTTCGAGTTTTTTTCTGACGGCATTTTTTATCCCAAATTGGTTTTATGAGGTCTGAATGAAGGGATCCAAAGCATTAAAAAAGATGATATCAATGATCGTTATCGCTACGCTTGCGATAACTTTTATTCGTTTTGATACCATACTTGCCGTGGATGATGCCACACTCTCGGATTCCGACATCGAAGACATTCTGGGAACATATTCCGTTGACCCTTCCGTTCCGTCATACAAAAAATATCTTTCATCTTACGAATCTGTTTTTCCCGATAAGACAATAAGCATTGATTGTAATTCTTTATACACGGAGGAAGAGTCCCTTAATGAATTATCCTTCACAGTGGATGAGCCCGGTTTTTATTATCCCAAGGTGAGTTATTGTCCCGCTGATGGCAAGACTTCCGAGATTATAAGATCATTTTTGATCGACGGGCAGCTTCCCTATGCAGAGCTTTCGCTTATAAAGTTTTCCCGTATATGGGTGGTGGATGCCGCTGATTCCTATATCGACGGAAACGGTATAGAACTGAAAAAATGGGAGACCGATAATCAGGGTTTTCAGTTAAAGCCCGATACCGTCGAATCTCCCCGGTGGTGTGAGACTTATCTTTATGATTCAAACGGATACATAACATCACCTCTTGCGGTTTATCTTGATGCGGGAGAACATACCATTTCCGTTTATGCAGGCAGGGAACCCATGATACTGGGCGGTATTGAATTCACTCACAGAAGTGAGCCTCTATCCTATGGCGATTATCTTTCTTCTTTTTCCGGGATGTCTTCGGCAGAGGGGCAGCTGGTACGTATAGAAGCAGAGAACGCATCAATGATGTCTTCCCAAATGCTTTATCCACGTCAGGACCAGTCTTCACCTGCAGTCTATCCTTCAAGCCCTAAGCTTTTATTAAACAACACCATAGGCGGAACCTCATGGCAGAACGCAGGACAGTGGATAGAGTGGGAGTTTGACATTCCCGAAGACGGATTCTATAACATCTCTGCTTTCTGTAAACAGAATTTTGTCAGGGGAATAGATGTATGCCGCAGGATCAGTATTGACGGTGAAGTTCCCTTTGATGAGATGAGCGATTACGGTTTTTCATATTCCCAGAGCTGGAGGGAAGAGGTTCTTTCAGCTGAGGAAGGAACTCCTTATTCATTCTATCTGACAAAGGGACATCATACCATCCGCATGGAAGTCGTCCTTGGGGATATGGCAGAGATCATCAGCATGGTACAGGACACTGTAATGCAGCTTAACAGCATTTACCGCTCTGTCATTTATATCACGGGAGTATCTCCCGACCCTTACAGGGACTATCAGATAGCAAGATCCCTTCCGGAACTTAACGGAGAGCTTATGCATGCAAGAGATGAGCTTGATACAGCCATCACAAAACTTGAACTTACCGCAGGCAACAACTCCGATAAGCTTAATGTTCTTCGCACCATGCGGGATCAGCTTACGGATCTTATCGAGGATGAAGAACGTTTTACAAAAGTCATCTCATCATACAAGAAAAATGTAAGGGCGTGCGGTAACTGGATAACCCAGGTTCTTCCCCAGCCCCTTCAGATAGACCGCATAATGCTCTATACAGAAGGCGGACATGAGGATATAACCGGAAATGCATGGTATGACAGGGCAGGATATGAGATAAGCCGTCTGTATTATTCCTTTGTTATTGACTATAACAGTATCGGAAATGTATCCGAAGATTCGGAAGACAGCGTAACTCTCACTCTCTGGGTGGGAACAGGACGAGACCAGGCTAATGTGGTCAAGTCGCTTATCGATGAGAACTTTACTCCCGAGACAAACATAAATGTCAATGTCCAGCTGGTAGATATGTCAACACTTCTCAGAGCATCCCTCGCGGGAGAAGGCCCGGACGTTGCCATACAGGTTGCAAATTCATCCGGTATTGCGGGAGCGGTTTTAAATACCGGTAATGATACTCCCGTAAACTACGGACTCAGAAATGCGGTTCTTGATCTGTCCCGGTTTGAAGATTACGAAAGTGTGAAGGGGAGATTTTCTGAAAGTGCATCTGTACCTTTTACTTTTAACGGCGCCGCATATGCCCTTCCGGAAACACAGACATTCCCCATGATGTTTTACCGCAAGGATATCCTTGCCGAGATAGGCCTTGATGTTCCGCAGACATGGGATGATGTTAAGGTGGCAATGACGGTTCTTGCAAAAAACCAGATGGAGTTTGGCATGCTTCCTTCCGAGCAGGTTTTTGCAATGCTTCTTTTCCAGAACGGCGGAAAATATTATACGGATAACGGTGATGCATCCGCACTTGATTCTGATACAGCAGCTGCTGTGTTCAGGGAATACTGTGAATACTACACAGATTATAAGCTGGATAAAGCCACCAGTGTTGAAGAAAGATTCCGTACAGGTGAGTGTCCCATCATCATCGCCGACTATACCACATACAATAACCTTCAGGTGTCAGCTCCCGATATAGAGGGGCTTTGGGATTTCACAGTTGTTCCCGGGGTGATGCAGTCTGACGGAAAGATAAACCATACTACAGGATCCACCGGCCTTGCGGATATCATAATGTCATCAACGGATCATCCGGATGAATCCTGGGAGTTCCTTAAGTGGTGGACATCTGCAGAAACACAGACTCTTTACGGACGTGAGATGGAATCCCTTATGGGTGCATCCGCAAGAGTTGCCACAGCTAATCTTGATGCTCTTTCAAATCTTTCATGGCCAAGGGCAGATTACGAGATGCTCTGCAAGCAGTTTGATCAGGTGCAGGGAATTCCGCAGGTTCCCGGCGGATATTATACATGGAGAAATGTTAACAACGCATTTTATACCGTGACCACGGATTCAAGTCTTACCGGAAGAAGCGATTATGTGGCAACTCCCAGGGAAGAACTTATGGACAAGGTACTGTATATAAATGCAGAGATAGATTATAAGCGTGAGGAGTTTGGTCTTCCTCTTGCCGCAAGATAGGGAGTAACTAAAAGTGGGTAAAACCCGGGGTGAAAAGAAAACAGAAAATGCCTCTACCCTAAGCAAGGCACAGCTTAAAGCTTTGGAGCAGGCAACCCTTAAGTACCGCATTAAGAAAAGCAGGGAATCTTATCTTATGATAGCTCCCTATTTCATCCTGTTTTTCTTTTTTACCGTGCTTCCCGTTACGCTGTCCGTTATCTTCAGTTTTACCGATTTCAATCTTCTTGAATGGCCGGATTTTGTTGGCTGGAGAAACTATACGAAGCTATTCCTTGAAGATGACATATTCATGATCGCACTTAAAAATACACTTATTTTTGCGGTTATTACAGGCCCTGTATCCTATATGCTCTGCCTTCTTTTTGCATGGATCATAAATGAATTTAAAGGTCCTTTAAGAGCTTTTCTTACCCTTATCTTTTATGCTCCCAGCATATGCGGAAATGCTTACCTTGTATGGAATCTGATACTGACGGGAGAC
>ONTX01000331.1 GCA_900320825.1 uncultured Lachnospiraceae bacterium
CAAGTCACAGATCGATGAGATGGAACAGGCGATATACAGTGAAGACGGTATTAATCACGAGACAGGAAGACGATTTGACGAATATATCGATATTTCCAAATGGGCGCAGTATTTCCTTGTGAAGGAAGGAATGTCTGATGCTGATATTTCCGGAAATATAAGCGTATATATATCAAAGGATTCCGATGACAAGGATATAAAGCTTAAGATGGGTCCGGTCTGGGATGTTGATACATTATTCGGAGTGGTAAGGCCTATGGAATATACATATATGTCGGATCCTGAGTTCCTTCAACGAACTCTTATTTATTCTGACGGTTTACTTGGATTTGCGGATGTCAGGGATGAGATAGTAAAGCATCTGGAAGGAGAGCTGATTCCCTGGTATGAAGATGAAATGAAGGATGATATAAACGGGTTATATTGTAAGATGATGGACTCTTACATCTCCAATAGTATAAGATGGTCGGATAACGAAGTTGCGGGAACTTACTACTCTTCTGCTGAGGGAAATGCGATGATGATGCATGATTACATGGGCAGAAGATGTAAGTTCCTGAGATCTGTTTTTGAAAACGGAGATACCTGGCATACTGTGACTTTTATGTCAAAAGGATCTGTATATAAGATCTATTCGGTAAAGGATGGCGGGCATTTAAAATATATTCCTGATCCCTCTGATTATTTTGCTGTTTTTGTCGGGTGGGATGCCGGTTCCAAAACTGATGCAGATTCGCTTGATGAGGTGATCGTAACAGAAGATATGACATTTGATGCTATGTGGATTGAAGGAACATGGCTTCTTGAACGTGATATTGAAAGTATAAATAAAGTCATTGATGATACGGATATTTTTATGTTTGATCCGGATGATCTTGAGGGATTATATGAGGCAATTATAAATGCACCGGATCAATCGTAGATACTATGTGCAGCACAAATTTATGAAATCAATCACAAACATATGGTAAAATAACAACATGAAAACTATAGCGATAATCACGGCCCGCGGGGGCTCAAAAAGAATACCGAAAAAGAATATAAAGGAGTTTCTGGGAAAGCCCATAATCGCCTACAGCATTGAGGCCGCACTGTCTTCAGGGATATTCGATGAAGTCATGGTTTCTACGGACAGTGAGGAGATTGCGGAGGTTGCCAAAAAGTACGGAGCATCCGTTCCCTTTATGCGATCTGCAAAGACCAGTGACGACTATGCCACCACTGCAGATGTGCTTCTTGAGGTCATTGATGAATATAAAAAGCGCGGAACAGAGTTTGATTATATGGCCTGCCTTTATCCCACTAATCCATTCATTTCAGCGGATAAGCTTAAGAGCGCAATGGAACTGATCTCAAAGGGAGAATGTGATGAGGTAGTGCCGGTTGTCGCATTTTCCTATCCTCCCCAGAGGGGTTATGTATTCAATGACGATGATACCATTAACTACAAATGGGAGGAATTCAGGAATTCCAGATCACAGGATCTTGAGAAGATATACCACGATGCCGGCCAGTTTTATTTTTATGATGTTAAAAGATTTGTTGAAACCGGCGGTATCATGAAGACTATAAAGCCGGTGATCTGTCCTGAGATCGAGGTTCAGGATATCGATAATGAAGAGGACTGGGAGCTTGCTGAGCTGAAGGTGGAGTTCCTGAGAAGAAGACGCAGATAAGTAATAGATTTTTCATGCAGTGATGTTGCCTGCTGGCGGATTAAACTGATGAAATGCGGAAGGAATAGTATATATGAATAAAGAGATAATTATAGGATCCCGTAAAGTAGGGGAAGGTCATCCCGCTTTTCTTATAGCAGAGATGTCTGCAAACCACTTGATGGATCTTGGAAGGGCAAAGGAGATAATCCGACTTGCAAAGGAGTCCGGAGCTGATGCCATAAAGCTTCAGACATACCGCCCGGATACCATCACCATTGATTGTAAAGGAGAAGAATTCATGGCTTCAAAGGGAAGCCCCTGGGAAGGCCAGAATCTCTTTGAACTTTATAAGACAGCATATACTCCCTGGGAGTGGCACGGTGAGCTTTTTGAATATGCCGCAGAGCTTGGTCTTATATGTTTTTCTTCTCCCTTTGATCATACGGCTGTTGATCTTTTGGAGGAGCTGGGTGCCCCTGCATATAAGATTGCATCCTTTGAGATAAATGATATCCCTCTGATCCGTAAGTGTGCCGAAACCGGTAAGTCCGTTATCATCTCCACCGGTATCGCAGAGAAGGAGGATATTGATCTTGCACTTGAGACCTGCAGGAAAGCAGGTAACGAAAATGTTATCCTGCTTAAATGCTGCTCTGAATACCCCACTCCTTATGAGGAATTGAATCTTCTGACCATTCCTGATATGAAGAAGACTTTTGACTGCGCAGTAGGACTTTCTGATCATTCCATGGGATATGCGGTTGATATTGCAGGTGTCTCGTTAGGGGCGTGTGTTGTTGAAAAGCATCTCACCATAAGGCGTGCAGACGGAGGCCCTGACGGGATGTTTTCCATGGAGCCCGAAGAGTTCAGGGATATGGCAGTAAACATCAGAAATGTTGAGAAAGCTCTTGGAAAGGTCAGCTATACTCTGACTGCGAAGCAGAAGGACAGTAGAGGAAGGTCCAGATCTCTATATGTTGTCGAAGATATGAAGGCAGGGGATATTTTTACAGAGCAGAACTTAAGGTCCATCCGCCCGGGATACGGACTTCATACAAAATATTATGATGAGATCCTTGGAAAGAAATGTACCTGTGATCTTAAGAAGGGCACCGCAACAAAATGGGAATATATTGAAGGACATAATTCATGAATCTTTTGATCTTAAGCTGCGGAACCAGGAATAAGCTGGTGGGATATTTTAAAAGTTGTGACATGTGGGACAAAGTCGTAGCGTGTGACTGCAGCGAATATGCACCGGCTCTGTATGCGGCTGACAAATATTATATTGTCCCGAAGATGACATCTCCGGGATATTTTGATGAAATCCTGTCTGTATGTGCCCAGGAGGAGATAAATGCCATCTTGCCACTTCAGGAGGATGAGCTGATACTTATCTCGGAAAACAGGGCTGTTTTTGAGGCTGCGGGAATATTTCCAATAATATCATCCCCTGAAGCAGTAAAGCTTTGCAGGGATAAATATGCACTGAACAGTTATTTGAATGAAAAGGGCATTAAAGCTGTTGAGACATTTACTGCAGAAGAGTATTTAAAAGATTCTATAGCTGAAAATGGATCAGGCTTGCCTATTGTATCTGATCTTAAATTTCCGGTTTTTGTCAAGCCCGGACTCGGTGCTGGAAGTATTGATACATTTTGCGTTAAGACAAAGGTGTTGCTCTCAGCACTTGTTTCCGAATCTGACAGTGAACTCATTGTCCAGCCTGCCTGCAAGGGAGAGGAATACGGAATAGATCTTTTTGTTGATTTTATCTCAGGGAAAGCCGTTCAGATTTTTATCAAGAAAAAGATAAGCATGAAGGCCGGAGAAACAGAGAAGTCTGTTTCTGTAGTAAATGATAAACTTGCAGCATTCGCTGCATTGGCTGTAGAAGCTGTGGGACTTAAGGGACCTGTGGATATGGATGTATTCGTTGATGGCGAAGAGTTCACCGTTCTTGAGATCAATCCCAGGTTTGGTGGCGGTTATCCCCACGCCAGAGAGTGCGGAATGGATGTTCCGACTCTAATTGCCCGTAATG
This sequence comes from uncultured Lachnospiraceae bacterium, assembly GCA_900320825.1. Lineage (GTDB taxonomy): Bacteria > Bacillota > Clostridia > Lachnospirales > Lachnospiraceae > AC2028. The sequence goes on from ONTX01000331.1 coordinate 3,706, forward strand.
TCAAGGGTGAAGAAAATACTGAGTCACTTTCATACAAGGATGGTGTGGTCTGCATGAAGTATTCGGATATTGTGACCAAATAATGAGAAAGGAGGACGGACTTTGGAATACGGAAGCGTACTTGAACTTGATGACCTTAATATGTACCGGATACCGGATGAAAATAAAAAAATCCGGCTTCCTTTTATGGAATCTGATGAATATGATACCGTTTTTTATCAGAGTGGCAGGAACGCAATAGAGTCACTTTTTTTGTTTTTAAAGACTGAAAAGAGTGTCAGCCATGTCCTTATGCCTGATTATATCTGTGACACTGTTCCGGCAGCCGCAGACCGTGCAGGGGTTAGTGTAAAAAGAATCTTTCTGGATAAGGATTACTGCTTTGATGTATCTGAAGTTGACGGTATGGTCACGGAAGACTGCTGCATATATATATGTCACTATTTCGGGACACAGGTTTCGGATGAAATAATTGAAGCAGTTCAAAAGTGGAAATCCCGGGGAATCACAGTCATCGAGGATGTCACAATGTCTCTTTTATCGAATGGTGATTCCGTCGGTTTTGGTGATTATATCCTTGGGAGTCTTAGAAAGTGGTTTCCGATTCCTGACGGCGGATTTATAAGTTCGAAGAGTTCTGTTTTGCCTGAAGACCCCGTACGTGACAAAGTCAGCAAATATACTGATTATTATTTAGCTGTCCAGATGATGAAGAGACAGTATATCTGTGGCGGATGTAAGGATTCAGAACTTAAGGATTTGTATCTGTCTTATTACAAAGAGTCAATCCGTGAGCTTTTCAGTGATTATAAGATCTATCCCATTTCCGATTGGAGTTTTAACTATCTTCAGAATGTGGATATTGAATCTGTAGGGGACCTTAGGATAAGAAACTATGATCTTCTTTATGATCTGCTTCAGGATGTAAGTGGCATAAGTGTGAAAGTTAAGAGGTACGGTGATAACATCCCCTTCGGAATGGTGATCCTTTCGGATAAGAGGGATGAGCTGTTATCAGAACTCATTAAAAATGATCTTTACTGCAATGTTCATTGGAGACTTTCGGAAGATGTCTGTGCAGAAGGGACTGACGGTGCATATTTGTCTGCGCATTCAATAACTGTTCCTTGTGATCAGAGGTATTCGGAGGAAGACATCCGGAAAATTGCGGATATTATAAAAAGTGGTGTGGAGTGCATCAGATGATTGGTTTTCGAATAGATGCAAATGAAAAGGTTGCAACGGGACATATGTTCCGTTGCATTTCCATTGCCAAAAAGCTTGCGGCTTTGGGAGAAGAATGTATATTTTTTACATGCGAAACATCCGATGCGGTTGCTGTCACCCATGCCGGATTTAGGCTGATAAGACTTCCACTTTCCTGGAATGACTGGGATGAGAATGTCGATCTGTTAAAAGGAGAATGCGCCCGGAGAGGTGTCAGAACACTTGTGGTAGATTCTTACTATGCTACTGAGAACTTTTTCAAATCTTTATCAGACACGGTCGCTGTTTTTTATCTTGATGATATCTGTGAAAAAGCTTATCCTGTTCATTCAGTCCTGCACTATTCCGAGTGGGACGGAGATGATGTGATAGAAAAGCTTTATGCGGGAACCGGTACCCGAGTCTACTCCGGAATGAAGTACGTCCCCCTTAGGGAAGGCTTCGGAAGAGAAGGTGCTCACGATGAATATGATGTCTTGGTAACCACTGGAGGAAGCGATGCGTATCATATCAGCCTTCTTCTTGCTCGTAAATTTATGGGTGAAGAATGGAGGGATAAGAGGATCTGCATGGTCCTTGGTAAGATGAACAATGATGCGGATGAAATCAGCCGGATTGCAGCAGAACATCGTAATATGACCGTCCTTCGTAATATTTCAAACATGGATGAGATCATCTCTGAAAGCCATTTTGCCGTATGCGCAGGGGGGATAAGCGTCTATGAGATGATGGCGGGAGGAACTCCCTTTACATGTTTTGCATTTTCCGATGACCAGAAAATCTTCGGAGAGAGGCTTTCAGAGCACGGGCATTGTACATATGCCGGTGATGCAAGGGATGATGCGAATGCCGTGGTAGAGAATGTTTCGAATAATCTAAGAGCATTGTTCTCTATGTCAGATGCCGAAAGACAAGTGCTTATCGATAAAAACAAAAACACCGCTGACGGCAACGGTGCCGAGAGAATTGCCGAACTGATCATTGGAATAAACAGATAGAATCAAAAGAGGTTTTATGCGTAGAATTTACGTATGTCACACATACTATCATGTATATATATCCATCCTTAAGGAATTTGCCTTAAGAGAAAAAATGGGCGCTTCCTTTGTGCCCAAGCAGTCGACCATTGTTCTTTCGAAGATGTCGAATGATTTTGAAACTTTGAAGGACAGGCTTCTTGCTACGGGTTATTTTGAGGATATTCTTGAATATGATGAAAAGCCCGGAACCTTTTTTGAAGACCTGGCACAGTACAAAGATCCGAATGCAGGCGCTGTTAAGTCCATACTGAATCGTATAAAGTATACGAAAAAACTCGGGAAATATCAGGAACCTTATATCCCCACAGATTTTAAGAAGTACGAAGACATCTACGTATTCTGTGATTCGGATCCGATAGGATATTACTTGAATTACAAGCACATATATTACCATTCGCTTGAGGATGGGCTGGATACTATAAAAGGTCGTGATTTTGCCAGATATGACAACACTCCATATTTTGAATTGAAAGTTTTTCTGTCTAAAAAGCTAAACCTGCTTTTTGTCCAGGACGGATATGGAAAATATTGTATGGATATGGAGGTTAATGATATTTCTGTTTTGAAATATCCCAACCCATACTATGTGGAATGTTCCAGACAAAAATTGCTGGATAGGCTCACGTATTCTGAAAAGGAATTCCTGCTTGATGTCTTTGTGAAAGAAAAAGAAGAACTGAAAAAAATTTTGAGTAGAAGTAGTGGAAAGACAGCGTTGGTTCTGACTGAACCACTGACGACTCTGGATGTAAGGAAAAAGATTTTTGATGATTTAAGATTAAGCTATGAAAGTGATGGGTATAGCGTGATCTTTAAACAACATCCCAGGGATTATCTTGATTACAGAAAAGAATTCCCGGACAATCATCTGATAGACAGGAGCGTGCCAATGGAAATGTTGAATTTTTTTGAACGCAAATTTGATATTGTTGTGTCGGTGTTCACTGAACTTGGTAATGTAAGCTTTGCAAAAGAAAAGGTTCGTTTGGGACGTGATTTTATGGACTCATATGAAGACCGTTCAGTACATGAATCGCATTTTGAAAGCTGATAGATTATTGGTTGATAAAAAAGGGGGAAAGATATGGAAAATCAGTTTGAAATATCCCGCGC
>ONTX01000332.1 GCA_900320825.1 uncultured Lachnospiraceae bacterium
CCATCAGTCAGTACCTTGGAAAAAGGCTCAGTATCATAGCCGAAAGTGGAGATGATAACGCCCTTTTTCTTGGCATTTATGGTAAAAGGATCGGCATAAGAGCAGTCGAGATAATGATCAGAAAATACTCTTCTGCCATGTTTGGCGAAAAGGATCACCTTACAGGCGAAGCACTCAAACTTTCATTCAGAAACAATGTCTTCGATCAGACAATGAACATAAATCTCACGTCTGCTGCAACCGGTAATGGCAGAGAAACTGTATTAAGGCGATATCGCCCTTATATTGAGCAATATGAATGCCACAAAGGAAAGGAATTTGCATTCCGAGGAAATGATCAGCAAGAGTCGGATTTATGATCCGACTCTTGTGCTTTTAAAGAACATGGTACGTCACATCTTTAAAGCTTATTCTTCTCTTCTATCTCATCCTTATGATCCAGGATATACCCTATCTTAGCGTTCCACAGCTCGAAAAGGACACCCTCTACCCCTGCAACACAATATCCGTAATTGTCATAGGCTTCTTTTCGTTTTTCGACAAGTGCATCGAACCATCTCATATATTCAGGATCATTTCTGAGGACTTCCTCTGCTGCGTTGATATAGCTGTTAACTTCTATCGGACTCATCTTCTTCCTCCCTTTCCAGAAATACATCAATTCCTATAACCTTATCTTCCAGCAGGGACAGGAGCCTTGCAGATGTACCGTTAGGGGTATTCCGTCCGCTCTCCCACGCCTGTATTGTCTTCTTTGATACTCCAAGCCAGTTCGCAAGGAATCCCTGTGTTGTCCTTGTCCTTTTTCTGATTCCTTTTACATCTTCTGCACCGAACCGACGGACCGGTATGACTTCATCTTTGACCTTGTATTGTTTTTTCACGCTTGTCATCTCATCAAAACCTCGAATTAATATGACCTTACGATACTTATTATACTATTCGATAGTATATTTTCAAGTTAATATATCAATATATGTCATAAAAGCTCAGATAAGGGGGTAAACATGCAAGAAAAAAACAAAAGGATAAATCTTGATGACAGGGAATCCATAGCGATCGGAATAATGCGCCATCAGCCATTGAAAAAGATCGCGAAGCTCCTTGGGCGTCATGTGACCTCGATAACTAACGAGATCAAGAAACACCGGATTTTTGTACGGGGAAGCTACTATGCAGGCAATGACTGTAGGTATGCAAAAGGATGTGATGTGAGGCATGTATGCGGGGATGATGACTGTCCGATGTATTGTTATGCATGTCCTAAAGATTGTCATAATTTTTGCATGGAGTATTCCACCAAGAAGTGCCGTAAATATGACAAACCGCCTTATGTATGCAACGGCTGCGAGAATCGGCGTTATTGTGATGATGACAGGTATTTTTATGATGCGAGGGTTGCTGACAGGCAGTCGAGGGAATGCCGGTCGGAATCACGTAAAGGAATCCATCTTTCGTATGAAGAGCTTGATGACCTGAATACCATACTGACTACAAATATCAGAAAGGGGCAGCCTATTGCTCACATTTTTGCTGTACACGAAGATGAGATACCTGTTACAAGCAGGACTGCTTACACATATATAAACATGGGCTTACTTGATGTAAGGAACATTGACTTAAGGCGCCAGGCCGGTTATAAACGCCGCAGGAAGAAAAAGGATGACAGTGGTATCCTTTCACAGAATTTCAGGCAGGGACGCTCTTATAACGACTTTAAGGCGTATATGGAAGGAAAATCGGATACCAGAGTATTTGAAATGGATACCGTTAAAGGTAAAAGAGGACATGGCAAAGTCATGCTCACGATGCTGTTTAGGAAGAATTCCGTTATGCTTATCTTCCTAATGCCTAATTGCAAGGCCGAATCCGTTATCTACTGGTTCAACTTCCTTGAGGTGAGTCTTGGCAGTGATGTTTTCCATAAACTCTTTGAAATATGCCTTACTGATAACGGCAGTGAATTTAAGAAAGTCGATGAACTTGAGCTATCTCCGGATAACACCGTCAGGACCAGTGTATACTATTGTGATCCTATGCAGTCCGGCCAGAAAGGACGTCTTGAAAAGAATCATGAGTATATACGCTATGTGATACCTAAGGGAACGTCGCTTAACTCCTTTACACAGGATGATATGACCGTCCTCATGAACCATATCAACAGCACCAAGAGACCGGGGCTCAATAACAGGTCTCCGTATGATCTTATTTCAGATAATGACAGTAACTTGCACCTTCTCATGAAGGTACTGGGCTTACATCCCATTCCGGCCGATGAGATCAATCTGACAAAAGATCTGCTTAGCAAGTAAAACAACTCTTTATTATGTTTTCCGGGCTTATATGACATATGAAAATCCATAAATCGTAATACGGACAAGTCTCGTTTACTTTTTCAACGAAGTCGTGAGTTGTCTGTTTGCTTTGCGTAACTTTCAGGATCACTTTTGCGAATGC
>ONTX01000333.1 GCA_900320825.1 uncultured Lachnospiraceae bacterium
ATTGCAAGCGGGAAAAACGCTCGCTTCATACAGACATCTGAGCGTCCAGCAAAATACAATTTGATAGGAAAGAGAAAATAATAATGAGTGAAATAGATACCAATATTATCTATAACATCGACTGTATAAAAGGTATGCATAACCTGCCTGATAATAGCGTAGACCTTATCATCGCTGATCCGCCATATAATTTATCTAAGGGGGGGGATTGGAAATGGGATAACAGCGTAAAACTTGAGGGTATGGGTGGCAACTGGAATAAAGTGATGCAAACTTGGGACGATTTTACGCTTGAATCATATTTTGAGTTTACAAGAGCCTGGTTAGCCGAGGCGAAAAGAATACTTAAGCCCACAGGATCCATGTGGATTTTTGGAACATATCATAATACTGGCATCATAAATGTTGTATGTCAGCTATTAAAGATAGAGATTATTAACGAAGTCATATGGTATAAGAGAAATGCTTTTCCCAATCTTTCAGGGAGGCGATTGACAGCCAGCCATGAAACAATCCTATGGTGTAATAAGGGGGCAAAAAAACGAGAATACTATTTTGATTACGAGTTCTCAAAAAACGGTGATTTCCCAGGAGATTTGCTAAAGACTGAAGGAAAGCAGATGCGAACGGTGTGGGATATTTCTAATAATAAAGCAAAGGAAGAATTACTTTATGGTAAACATCCTACACAAAAGCCATTAAAGATATTGAAGAGAATGATTAAGCTGTCTTCAAAAAAAGGAAATATTATGCTTACACCTTTTGCTGGTGCAGGAAGTCAATGTGTCGCGGCCAAGGAGACAGAAAGAAAGTATATAGGGTATGAAACGGATCCAGTATATGTTGAAATCGCCAATACCCGGCTCGAGCATGCAATAATAGAAGTGGATACACAGACAAAGGAATCGGCAAAATCAAATGATGTTTTAACTGAACACGAGATTCCTAAAGAAACAAAAAAAAGAGGGAAAAAAAGAAAGATAGCTCAAATGCCTGAAAATTCTGAGGTAAAAGCGACACCTACAACACCTGTTGAGTATGAGCAGTTGACTTTTTCCTTAGACACTTAATAGAAGAAGGATTTCTAATGATAAAACCAGTTATAAAGTGGACCGGAAGTAAGCGTTCACAAGCACCTGAAATTCTCAAGAATATTCCGGACAAGTACAATGTTTATTACGAACCTTTTGTTGGTGGTGGTTCCATTCTATATGCATTGTTTCCAGAAAAAGCAATCTGTGGCGATATATGTGATCCTCTTATTGCTCTTTGGAATGCTATAAAAGATAATCCTGTGAAGCTTGCAAAAGCATATAGACAAAGATGGACGAGATTACAGGAAGAAGGTTATACTGCTTATTATGCTATTCGTGATGATTTTAATCGAACCGGATCTCCAGAGGATCTCATGTTTCTGTCCAGAACATGCGTAAATGGGTTAATTAGATTTAATGCTAACGGTGAATTCAATAATTCTCTTCATCACACAAGACCAGGCATCCATCCTGATAGTCTTGAAAAGATAATAATGGATTGGTCGAATCATATAAAAGGAGCCATGTTTTACGCAGAAGATTATCAGAAGACAACAGCGTTAGCCAAAGAAGGCGACTTTGTATATCTTGATCCTCCATATTTCCATACCATAGGAAGGTATTATGGTACTAGTTCTATTGATTTTGAAGAATTCCTTGATTTCCTCGATGGATTAAACCAAAGAGGAATAAAGTTCATGCTTTCATTCGATGGAAAACGTGGAGATACCGATTACACAGTTGAATTGCCCGAGGAATTATATAAACGTCATATATTTGTCGCATCAGGAAATTCAAGCTTTAAAAAGGTAATGGATAAAGAGAGTCAGCAAGTCTATGAATCACTGTATATGAATTATTAAGATAGAGATGCCCTTGCCTATTTCGAATATGAATTAGACAAGGGCGTTTTCTATCAACGAAGTTCTATGGAAGAATCTGATGATAATTCTACTATTCGTTTAAGATATTGTTCCAATCGTTTTGCTTCGGAGGTAAAACTTGTAATCTCTATGCTCCATCCGGCGTGAAGGGGACTCATGACAAATAACATATCACAATTACTGTTGTTACGAACAGCTGAGATACTTTGGGAATATTCCTTCAGGTATGCGGCGGAGGATATAATAGTAAAACTGTTTTTATTAGCGATATTCTTACCGCGTCTCCATATAGAATTAACAGTGTTGGGCCTCTCAACATTTGGAACATATCCCATGAGATGTTCGATATATGTTTTAAGCCTTTCACCTACGTTGGTTTCGAGATCGGCGGATCGCTCTTTTGATTCTATAGAAAGAAGAACAGGTTTATTATCTCCCTCAAAAATTTCAATAATATGATCAGGACGCTTTCCATCGATATCGTCACTAACACGAGGAAGAGACAGCCATCTCTTTTCTGTGTTCTGGTCTATTACTGAGAAACCGCTCCAGTCACCGCCGGGGGGATTGCACATCCCTTCAAAGCAGATCGATTTTAATACTTCTGTAAATAAGTAATGAATTCCAGTATCTACATCATCCTCATGATATTCCCGTGGAGAACTTGAGAATACATGACTTTGGATCTTTGATTGATACGCTTTTAAGTGTGTGTAGTATTGCTTTTGCCCCGTCGTAAACAACAATTCTTCAACGTCTTTAACTTGTCTATTTCCAAGAATTGGGGCATCCAGAAGAACGTAATTACTAAGGGCTAGTATAGATTTCCAAAGACCATTGTTATTAGCCAATGTTTCAGAGTTATTCATGAGGAGATTATAATTTCGATACAAAATTGGACCATATAAAATAGTCATGATTTCGTTGTCATTATCCGAAAGCATGGCGGCAAGAGGAAGAAGACCTCTATCTGGTCGGTTATCATCTCCACGAGGTTTAAAACCCTTAAACAGACATAGTATTAAATTAGTGGTAGAATCTGATAGCTCATCGATGGTGCGTTGATCAAAATTAGGGTAAATTCGATGTAGATTTTCAGCAAAGTCAGGGCGGTTATTAGCGGGAATAATGCCTATAGGAAGATCTTTAGATGCTAATCCGGCACTATACTTGTCGATTATCTGCAACACTTGGCCTAATTGGCCATGCATACCTTTTTGAGTGATGATTTTATGAAAATTAAAACGCTGATGTTCTACACAAAAGTCGACCACATCAGTTTTATTATAAAAAACATCTTGCCACTCTGAAATAGAAAGGTTCTTCCTGGAGTTAGCCAATCCTGCAAGAAAACAGACTACGGCGAAATTCTTTTCAAGAATGGCAGCTTCTTCGGGTTCAGTATCTAAATGAGCCATTTTTTTTACAAGATACCTGCGTAATTCTGCGTCTGCAAAATTTTTTTCATCAAAGTTTGCAAGAGATGCATCATGTTCCTTATCAAAAGACTCTGATTTAACATATACCTGAGCGACAAAATTGTTGCTGGAACGTGAGAAATTAATGTAACTATATGGAACTGCAGCATTGGGGAATCTTAGATTTTTCCTTTTTCTTGTTTTTGGATCTAATTCATATTTTACAAAATCTACAATGTATAAATAAGGGCATCCAGTTCGACCAGTTGAGAAAGCACGACCACTACGTTGCCACGCTTGATTACCTGCTTGTAGCGCACTGCAAAACTCTATAGCACATAAAAGCTGTTCCTGATTACCATCTATCTCTGTAATGATTGCGTCTGGTGTTTCATCAAGAAAGCTGCCATTCTCACGAAGTGGTTTAAAAATATCGCCTTTCCAACGAGCTCGACCTGCTTTATTAAACCCAGGTAAAAGCTCCAGATGCCAATCATAATCAAAACCGTGATATGAAAACGACAGGTCAATAGTGATAGTTGAAGGAGACATTAGCGATTTTTTATATGTTCGAGGTTCAATTTCGGCAAGCAATAGCGATGCTATTCTCTCACATTCAACAACATTATCTCCATGAATTTTGAAATACTGCTTCATAATGTCCTCCGTGATTCATTTAAAGAGATGAAATTCTTCTTTTGTAAAGCCGGAATCTAAGGCTCTGTACATATATCGTGCGGCGATAGAGGAATATGGTTGCCATTTTCTGCATTTCTTTTTGATGGAAGCAGGTGAATAATCTGATGTTTTATAAGCCCATCCATATGCTTGAAGAAATGCGACATCCTCATAAGGCAAAATGTTTTGACGGTCTAAAACAAACATTAAATACATTTTTGCAGTCCACGGACCAATTCCTTTTATCGCAGTTAGTTTTTTGAAGACCTCTTCATCTGATAGTCCTTCGAGTTTTTTAAAAAACTGTGGATCATGAATAATAACATCTGTAAGACTTCTTATAAACCGAACTTTTGATGTTGCTGTTCCGATACCTTTGATCTCGCTATCAGTCAGATTAGAAATGGCTGTAACAGATATTTTTCCACCACATAAAGCAACCAATCTGTCGTAGATAATATTTGCAACTTTTACAGAAAGCATCTGCTCAATTATTTCATGTATTACAAACACATACGGATCTTCATGCGTTGAGTAGGTGATTGGTCCGACCATAGAAATAATCTTAGCCAGCCGCTTATCTTTCTGACAAAGATACTTTACGGAAGTGGTATCTTGATTCAAGGTTATTGCTTTATTACTCAAGGACAATCAATCCTTTCTAAATCTGAGATGAATAAAAGATATGCATCCACGTTTAATGCCTCGGCAATTTTTTGAATGTTATCTATGGAAATGTTTCGACGCTCTCGCTCTAACGCACTTATATAAGTACGATGTAGCCCAGAAAGCTCGGCTAATTGTTCCTGAGAGAGATTGCGTGACTGCCGATAGTGTTTAACGTTGGAGGCAAAAACGTGTATTAGCTGCATAGAACACCTCCATCATACAGAATACAGATGCATTCTAACAAATGAATACAATAAGTCTACAGACAATACGTCACAGCTGATGCCGTGCGAATTATACATTGCAAGATTGGTAGCACGATGATTCTGTGAAAATCGAATATCTCAAAAGCCAAGGCATCGCCTGGCTGAGTTCATTGAGGAAGCCGTTGATGCTTTCGCTCTCCGCTCGTTTACGGATAACAGCGAAACGATCAGCGGCTATTTCTGTGGAAACGTCCGGCGAACGGTTCCGCAAAAACCGGGAGGACTGAAACGAGCCGTCGGGCAAACGGCAAGATTCAGGAATGCCGGAGCAAGGGGTCAAGGGGAATGCAATCCCCATTGGCAGAGTTAAGAGGCGGCAGCTTCTTATCTGGGTGCAGGGGCGAAGCA
>ONTX01000338.1 GCA_900320825.1 uncultured Lachnospiraceae bacterium
GCCCTGGATGCGGTGGGGGCTAAGTTTATCAGGGACGTAAACCCCGGTGAGATGATCGTCTTTTCCATGGATAAGCCCGGAGAGGAACCTGTTTCCTACACAGATAACTGCACGGGAGAGATCAGTCCCTGTATTTTCGAATATATATATTTTGCCAGACCCGATTCTACAATAGACGGTATCTCCGTACACGATACAAGGGTCATGGCAGGAAGGATACTTGCAAGGGATTATCCTGTGGATGCGGATGTTGTTGTGGGAGTTCCGGATTCGGGACTTGACGCCGCAACGGGTTATTCGGCAGAAAGCGGCATTCCCTACGGCATAGGGCTTGTGAAGAACAAATATGTGGGCAGAAGCTTCATAGCTCCCAGCCAGGATCAGAGGACTGACACCGTCAGGATCAAGCTTAGCCCCGTAAAAAGCGTTCTTGAAGGAAAAAAAGTTGTCCTTATAGACGATTCCATAGTGAGAGGAACCACTAGCAGACGTATAATAGATCTGATAAGGGATGCCGGGGCAAAAGAGATACATTTGAGAATATCTTCCCCACCTTTTAAGCATCCGTGTTATTATGGTGTAGATATAGATTCGGAAGACAATCTTATCGCAACCCATCACACCCCAGATGAGATAGCCCGTATCATCGGTGCGGATTCCCTCGGATTCTTACCTCTTGAGAGTCTGAAGGAAATGAGCGGATGTGACAAATATTGCAGTGCATGCTTTGACGGAGATTATCCTGCCGGAATTCCGGAGGACCCCGCCAAGGACAGATTTGAAAAAAGACTTTCGGAGGCAAGAAAATGATCTATAGCGGAAAGCCGAGAAAACTCATTATGTCTGACGGCAGTCAGTACTACGGAATGGGTTTTGGAAAAGATGAAGGAAACGGCGTGTGCGAGCTTGTTTTTAATACTTCGCCCGTGGGATATCAGGAGATCCTTTCGGATCCTTCATATACGGACCAGTTCATCACAATGGCGTATCCTCTTATAGGAAATTACGGTATCAATAATGACGATAATGAGACAAGACATCCTTCGTCCGGCGGATTTATCGTCAGAGACTACAATGATCTTCCTTCCAATTTCAGGTGCAGTGCCACATTATCTGATACCATGAAAAAACTGGGAATCTACGGACTTACCGGTGTTGATACCAGAGAGATCATCAGGAAGGTCAGAAAGCAGGGTACCATGCCTGCGGTCATAGGAGATGATAGTCTCAGCGTGGAGGAAGGATTAAAGCTTATCGCTGAATCCAACCCCGGAAAAGATGTGGTAAAAAGAGTAAGCAGGAAAACCAGTGAAAATTATATAGTTGCAGATTCGAAATACCGTATTGCCGCAGTTGATTTCGGAATGAAAGAAAACATCATTCGTTCCTTTGTAAAAAGATCCTGCAGCGTTACGGTCTTTCCGTATAATGTGACCGCAGATGAGATCAGGAGTTTTTCTCCTGACGGCCTGTTTTTGTCCAATGGTCCCGGCAACCCCGAGGACAACGTTGAAGCAATAGAGCTGGTAAGAACCATGCGTGGAAATCTTCCGATCCTTGGCATATGCCTCGGACACCAGATAATATCCCTTGCCTGCGGAGCAAAGACATATAAACTTAAGTTCGGCCACAGGGGTGGAAATCACCCTGTCAAGAATCTGATGACTGGAAAGATCGAGATCACATCCCAAAACCATTCATATGCGGTTGATGAAAGCACGCTTGCAGGTACGGGGCTTGTTGTGACACATAAGAATCTTCTTGATGACACTATAGAGGGTGTAATGTGCAGGGAAGATAAGATCTTCAGCGTACAGTACCATCCGGAAAGCTGTCCCGGTCCTCATGACAGTGCTTATCTTTTTGATGAATTTATAAAGCTTATGGATAAATAACCCAGATCGAAAGGATTTTGAAATGCCTAAGAGAACGGATATAAATAAAATACTTGTGATCGGCTCGGGGCCTATTGTCATAGGACAGGCTGCAGAGTTTGACTATGCGGGAACCCAGGCCTGCCTTGCGCTTAAGGAAGAAGGATATGAGGTGATCCTGTGCAATTCAAACCCCGCAACTATCATGACGGATACATCCGTTGCGGACAGAGTATACATGGAGCCCCTTAATCTTGAATATGTGGCAAGGATAATCAGGACGGAGCGTCCCGATGCGATCCTTCCCGGAATCGGCGGACAGACCGGCCTTAACCTTGCCATGCAGCTTGAAAAAAAAGGTATTCTTGCAGAGTGCAGATGCCGGCTTCTTGGTACCGATTCTTCGAGTATAGAGATGGCAGAGGACAGGGAAGAGTTCAAACAGCTCTGCGAAAGGCTGGGAGAGCCTGTGCTTCCTTCTATCGTTGTACATACAATTGAGGAAGGAAAAAAGGCAGCGTTAGAAATAGGCTATCCCGTGGTGTTAAGACCGGCATTTACTCTCGGAGGAACCGGAGGAGGATTTGCCGGCGATGAAAAAGAACTTGAAGAACTTCTTGCTGCAGGACTTGAGCTTTCACCCGTAAGTGAAGTCCTTGTAGAAAAGAGCGTCAAGGGATATAAGGAAATTGAATACGAGGTGATCAGGGATTCAAACGATACGGCCATCACTGTATGTAATATGGAAAACCTTGACCCTGTGGGAATCCATACCGGTGATTCCATCGTTGTATGTCCTTCCCAGACCCTTACGGATAAAGAATATCACATGCTCCGTGACAGTGCTCTTAAACTGATCAGGGCACTTAAGGTCGAGGGCGGTTGCAACGTACAGTTTGCACTGGATCCCAAATCTTTCAAATATTATCTGATCGAAGTCAATCCAAGAGTATCGAGGTCATCGGCACTTGCATCCAAGGCATCCGGATATCCCATAGCAAGAGTATCCGCCAAGATAAGCGTAGGGCTTACACTTGATGAGATCCGGCTCGCAAATACACCCGCATGCTTTGAGCCGGCTCTTGATTATATTGTCACCAAGATGCCCAGATTTCCTTTCGATAAGTTCACCGATGCAGATCCCAGCCTGGGAACCCAGATGAAGGCAACGGGCGAAACCATGAGCGTAGGCAGATGCTTTGAGGAAAGCCTTCTTAAAGCTGTCAGAAGCCTCGAGACCGGAAACATTCATCTTCATATGGCTAAGCTTGATGAAGAGAGTGATGATTTTCTCTGGGATATGATCCTTAAGGGATCAGGCGACAGGATCTATGCTGTTGCTGAGCTCCTTAGAAGAGGAGTGACACCGGAAGAGATAAGCGGGAAGACATTAATAGACAGATTCTTCCTCGATAAGATAGTAAATATCATTGAAGAGGAAAGGATCTTAAGTGAGCACAAGGGAGATGTTTCCTATATAAAAGATGCAAAGAGAATGGGATTCTCGGATGCTGAGATCGGACTTTTGTGGAATGTTCCCGAAGAGGAAGTATTTAAATTAAGAAAAGAAAACGGAATCTTCCCCGTATATAAGATGATCGATACATGTGCTTCAGAGTTCGAAAGCTATGTTCCTTATTTCTACTCAACATATGAGGGAGAAAATGAGGCAATCGTTCTTGATAAGAAAAAGATCATCGTTCTCGGTGCAGGTCCCATAAGGATCGGACAGGGTGTTGAATTCGACTATTCAACCGTTCATGCGGTAAGGACCATCAAAGAATCGGGATATGAAGCAATTGTCATCAACAACAATCCCGAGACCGTATCGACTGATTACACCACTTCCGACAAACTCTATTTTGAGCCTCTCTGTGTAGAGGATGTAATGAACATTATAGAGATGGAAAAGCCCGAAGGAGTCATTGCGACTCTCGGAGGACAGACCGCCGTAAATCTTGCAGAGCCCCTCAATAAGCGCGGTGTAAAACTCATCGGTACCGACTGTGAAGCCATAGACAAGGCGGAAAACAGAGACAGCTTCGAAAAACTTCTTGAAGATCTGGAGATACCCGAGCCAAAAGGACTTGCGGTAACAAGTATTGAAGAAGGTGTTAAGGCTGCAGAGTCCATAGGTTATCCCGTTCTTGTAAGACCCAGTTTTGTCCTTGGCGGAAGAGCGATGCAGATCGTTTCCAAGGAAAAGGATTTAAGGCAGTATCTTCAGACCGCGGTAGAGATCGATGAGGACAGACCTGTACTTGTTGACAGATATATAAGCGGTAAGGAACTTGAGGTTGATGCCATATGCGACGGAAAGGATGTATTTATCCCCGGCATAATGGAACTCGTGGAAAGAACAGGAATCCACTCAGGAGACTCCATAAGCGTATATCCCACATTCAGTGTGCCGGATAAGGTTAAGGACACCATAAGGGATTACACGAAAAGACTGGGACTCGGAATCGGTATCAGGGGACTTTTCAATATCCAGTTCATCTGCGATAAAAACGATGATGTATTTATTATTGAAGTTAATCCCAGATCATCAAGGACTGTTCCCTTCCTTTCAAAGGCAACGGGATTTGCTCTTCCCGATATTGCAACAAAGGTAAGCCTGGGCATTTCACTTGCAGATCAGGGAATTACGGAAATGAACCCCGCTCCCGGTGAAAAATGGTATGTGAAGGCTCCCGTGTTTTCATTCTCCAAGCTTTCCGGAATGGATGCATATCTCTCCCC
>ONTX01000034.1 GCA_900320825.1 uncultured Lachnospiraceae bacterium
CCTTGACCGAAAATATCCACCGCCTTATAATCTTGCAATATGAGCAGATTTATAGCGGACAAAAAATTCTATAAAAACGTCATGAAGATATCCGTTCCCATAATGGTACAAAACGGCATATCCAATTTCGTGAGCCTCTTGGACAATATAATGATCGGACGGGTGGGAACGGAGCAGATGAGCGGTGTATCCATCGTCAACCAGCTTATCTTCGTATTCTATCTGTGCATTTTCGGAGCAGTGTCCGGAGCCGGAATACTGGGCGCACAATATTACGGACAGAAAAACTACGACGGTGTAAAAAAGGTTTTAAGATCAAAACTCATAATATCCTTTACAGCCCTTATCATTGCGATACTTGTATTTGTAAATCTGGGAAGTGTTCTGATATCCCTTTATCTCCATGACGGATCGGCCACGGGTAATCTCGAGGCCACACTTAATTACGGTCTGGAATACCTGGGAATGATGCTGTTTGGCCTTCCTTTTTGCACCATAGAATTCTCATACTCTTCAACCCTCAGGGAATGCGGGGAAACGAGCACTCCCATGAAGGCAAGCATTGCCGCAGTCTTCATAAACCTTGTGCTTAATTACCTGCTTATATTCGGAAAATTCGGATTCCCCGTTATGGGAGTTGTGGGGGCGGCAATCGCAACGAACATAGCCAGATTTACCCAGGCTGCCATAATTGTGATATACAGCCACACCCACACCGTCAGATTCCCTTTTATGAAGGGTATGTTCAGGGATTTCAGGATAGGAAGAAACATATTCGGCAAATCACTCAGACTTTCCATGCCCCTCATATTCAACGAAACATTCTGGGCTGCGGGAATGGCCGCTCTTACCTCATGTTACTCAACAAGGGGACTCTCGGTCATAGCCGCTCTTAATATCCAGTCTGTCATCTACAACATGGCAAACATCATGTTCATAGCAATGGGTGATGCCATCGCCATAATCGTAGGACAGCTCCTTGGCAGGAATGAGATTGAAGAGGGAAAGGATACCGCAAACAAGATCATTGCAATGAGCATTTTCTTTGCTCTGATCGGCGGCATCTTCATGATACTGATCTCCGGCATCTTTCCCGGTATCTATAAGACTTCGGATGAAGTTAAATCCATCGCCAGGACCATCATAATAATATCAGGATGCACCATGCCAATCGGCGCTATTTTGCATGCGCTTTATTTTGCCATAAGAAGCGGCGGAAAAACACTTATCACGGTTCTTTTTGACAGCGTATACCTTTGGGTGATAGCATTTCCCGTCGCTTATATCATCTCCCGCTACACCGATATGCCCATAGCACCTTTTTATCTGACCATACAGCTGATAGACCTCATAAAAGTCGGTGTGGGTCTTGCCATCTATCGAAGCGGAATATGGGCCAGAAATATCACGCAATAGTGATCTTCTCCGACTCGCGGTCAAAATAATACAAAGAATCCGAGAGAAAATCCTGGGGATCCACCTGGGTTCTGTTGACCGAATAGATCATATTTTTAAGACCTGCCACATCATCAAGCCCGTCATCCGGAAGGATTATAAGTTCATGAACGGAACTGGGTATGATATAAAGGTTACAGTCCAGCTTACAGGATAATTCCTTCATCACACCGGGATACAGCATGGCAGAAGCTCCGTTAACCATTTTTGCATTGGAAACAACATACATTGGAGGAAGATCTTCAAGATCATCCGGATCATACTCAAATCCCTTTTTCATACTTTCAAGTACTGATATCATGTCCCTGTAACGGCCCGGAGTAACCACCGGGCCGTTTTCCATTGCATCATCCTTAAGGGTATCCTTATCTATCCCCCACATATCAAGGTGGGTATTTCTTATAAGGATAGTCCCGTCAGGTATACCCGTCCTGTCCAGGGAATAATAAAAAACTATGGCAAGATCCAGGAAAGGAAAATAAGGAATGCTTTTTAAAAGCGTATTGTTTCTTTCCACGGAGATCAGCTTATAGGAAAGGCCCTTTTTTACCTCTTCATAATCAGTGAAAAAAGACATGTCGGTATCTCCTTCGGGAATCGCATCCCTGTAATTATCAACCAGCCTTACAGCCCCCTCCCTTATTGATTCTCCGTCCAGATAGTTTGCATAATACGAATTCAGGTACATGGTGGGTGCCAGATTGTCATTTACGCTTCTGATGACAAGGGCATCCAGCTCAATCCCGTTATTTTTTGAGATCACCTTCTCTTCTATCTCATATCCTTCGCCCAGAAGGGATTCCACCGCCTTTTTCATATTGGCCGAATATTCTTTAATATCCATAAACATCCTTTCATAATCCTGTTTTCAGTTGCAAAAAAGCGCAAAAAAAGATCACGCGGCATGCGCATGATCTTTTCACATTGCATTTTAAACTATGAAAGGAACTTCGATCAGACTCTGGAAAGATACTCACCTGTTCTGGTATCGATCTTGATCTTGTCTCCTGTCTCAACGAAGAGAGGAACCATAACCTGTGCTCCGGTCTCAACGATAGCGGGCTTGGAAGCACCTGTTGCGGTATCTCCCTTGAAGCCGGGCTCTGTCTCTGTGATATCAAGCTCTACAAAAAGAGGAGGCTCGATTGAGAAAGCACTTCCGTTGTGTGAGCAAACCTTACAGATCTCATTCTCCTTAACGAACTTAAGAGCATCGCCTACAAGATCGTCTGAAAGCTGAACCTGATCGTATGTCTCGGTATCCATAAAGGTGTAAAGCTCGCCATCCTTGTACAGATACTGCATATCCTTTCTGTCTATATGAGCCTGAGGGCATTTCTCGGTAGGTCTGAAAGTACGCTCAACTACACCACCGTTCTTGATGTCCTTAAGCTTGGTGCGGACGAATGCCGCTCCTTTGCCGGGCTTAACATGCTGGAATTCGATGATCTGATATACGGAATTATCGAGTTCGATGGTAATTCCGTTTCTGAAGTCACCTGCAGAAATCATAAATAAAACCTCCTAAATGTCTGTGCAACCAAAAATAATCCTTGACTATATTACATTAAAAAACAGTTATTGTAAAGCAATTATGCCTTCGGATTTGACATGATATAGTCCATAGCCATGATATAGCCGTCAAGTCCTTTGCCGTAGATCTGTTCATCACATGCCGGAGCCGTAACCGAGATCTTCCTGAATTCCTCACGGCTCTGTATATCCGAAATATGGACCTCAACTTTAACCGGTTTTTCCAGGCTTTTTAATGCATCATGGATGGCATAACTGTAATGGGTATAAGCTCCGGGATTGATCACTATACCCTCCGTTCCGTTAAAGTAGCATTCCTGGAGTTTATCGATTATGGCTCCCTCATGGTTGGACTGAAAGCATTCAACATCAATACCCTTCGCGGATGCATGATCCTTAATGAGTTTTAAGAGATAGTCATAATCTTCGTTTCCGTATATGTTTTTTTCCCTGATCCCGAGAAAATTAAGGTTCGGTCCGTTAATGACAAGTATCTTCATGAATTCATCCACTCCTTTGTATCTGCAGGGATATCCCATCCGGCCTGCTCAAGTTTCCTCAAAACATCCTTCATAACGTCATCCCTTTCGGTATCACCCGTATCGACGATGATATCCGCACACCTCTCATATGCCGGACCTCTCACCGCAATAAGGTTCTTGATCTTTGAGAGAGGATCACTGCACTGAAGAAGGGGTCTTTTTGTATCACCCTTAAGACGCTCATACACCTGCTCCGGGGAGATCCTGAGATATACCACGGTACCGCATTTTTTGATAAGAGGCTGGTTCTGCATCTGTACCGGTGTTCCGCCACCGAGAGAATAGATCTTTGGGGAAAGGTCACTCCTTATATCCCTGAGAACCTGTGTTTCAAGTGTTCTGAAATACTTCTCACCCTTAGATGCAAAAATCTCGGAAACGGTCATTTTCTCCATTTCCTCTATCATCTTATCCGTATCGTTGAAGGCTCTTTTTAGTTTATAGGACAGCCCCCTTCCGATGGAGGTCTTGCCGCTTCCCATAAATCCTATAAAGATAAGATGCGGAGCCTTTTCATATTCACTGTTTTTCTGATGAGAATTGTTCATTCAAAGATCCGTTTATAGCATTCATCCGAAAGTTCGCTATCTAATTTAAGTCCAGTCCAGTGTTCAAAAGCTATGATTCCCTGATACAGGAGCATCTTTGAACCGTTGAAAGCTCCGGCACCGGCTTTTTTGCAAAGCTTCATGAACACGGTCTCCGCAGGATTAAAGATCAGATCGTATCCCGTTTCCACATGTCCGTAAAAAGAATCTTCGGTGATGACACAGTTTTCCGTATCGGGATGCATCCCCACACTGGTCGCCTGTATTACAATGTACTTTTTATCCTGAGGCAGCTTGTCAGTATCCCCTATTGAAAGCGGCCTTGCAAAATTTCTGCCGCTTATGAGATTCACATCTCCAGCCAGGTTTTCCGCATGATCCGCATTCCTGTTTATGATGATAAGACTTGATGCACCTTCCTGTTCAAGAAGCATTGCCACAGCTCTTGCCACGCCTCCTGCTCCCAGTATGATCACATCTTTGTCCTTAACGGAAACACCGTCTCTTTCAAAGGCACGTAACAGCCCCGGCATATCGGTGTTGTATCCCTTAAATCCGCCTTCGCATCTTACAAGGGTATTTACCGCACCTATCTTTTTTGCAAGGGGATCTATGTCCTTAAGAAAAGGTATCACTTCCTGTTTGTAGGGAACGGTGACATTGAGGCCCGTAAAACCAAGGGCATAAGCTCCTTCAACTGCCTTTTGTACAGAGCCCTCTTC
>ONTX01000310.1 GCA_900320825.1 uncultured Lachnospiraceae bacterium
CTGAGCTGGTCATAATCAACCGGAGCCTCATAGCTCTTAACTTCATCGGGAAGAACTGATTTTGTCCTGTATATAACCGAAGCTGCGGTTATCTGCCTGTCCCTGAGTTCAAGAGAAAGCTGACGCGCCATCTTATATTCAAGTAGCTGCTGGACAAGCTCTGCTCTGGGATCCTCAGGCTCGCCCTCTTCATTCTCCTCTACGGGAAGAAGCATCTTGCACTTGATATCAAGAAGCGTTGCCGCCATTACCAGGAACTCGCTGCAGATATCCATATTTTCTTCCTTCATCTGCTTGATGTATTCCAGGTACTGCTCGGTTATGGTAACGATGGGAATATCGTATATATCTATTTTATTTTTTTCTATCAGGTGAAGAAGAAGGTCAAGGGGGCCCTCAAACACCTGAAGCTTTACAGGTATAGCCATAACAGTTTCAAATTATACTACGTCTTGCGGTTTTAAATCAATCACCATTAATTCCGCAGGATTAAATACCCTTAAATGTATGGTATGGGAGCCAAGGCCCCTGGAAATGAGCATGTAACGTCCGTCTTTTTCGAATTTTCCCGCATCATATTTAGGGAAAAGCCTGAATCCGGGCGAAACAACGCCTCTCATGATATGGGCACCCTCCTGCCTCCTTTTTTTGGAAACGGGAACGGGAATTCTGACCAGCCCTCCGTGAACATGGCCGGAAAGAGTCAGATCAGCCCCATAGGCCGCATATGTGTCAAAAAAAGCCGGATTATGGGCAAGAAGGATGTTATAACGGTCTTCCGACGGTTTTCCCAGGGTTTTATCCATATAATCGGGATCCATGGAGACCTTATTAAACCTTTTGTAATATTTTTTTTCGGGAGAAAAGGATATCAGATTTATTCCCGCTTCAGGAATATCCACCGAATCGTTATCCGCAATCCTGATACCCATATCTTCAATAGCTTTTTTATATTTATCCCACTTATCCCCGTATGTGTCGGGATAGATCATAAGACGAAGTTCGTGGTTGCCTATTCCGTAAAAAACAGGTACTCCGATCCCGGAAAGATGAGCCATGAACTTTTCCGTTATATCTGTGGATGAGCGGGGATGAGCCGTTATCATGTCTCCGCCCACAAGGATCATATCCGGGGAAAGTTCTTTAATCTTTTCTATGAGGAAAGTACCTTCATATCCGAACATCTTACAGTGAAGATCGGACAAAAACACAAATCTGAGAGGCTTTTTTACCTTGCGGCTCTCAAATTCGTGAAAAGATACCGTGAACCTGCCACAGTCGAAGGCGGATATCCATAAAACCGCCACTATCATCACTATTAAGATCCAGATGATAAAATCCAAATGACCGTCCTCATTAAGATAAACAACGGGTACTGAAAAAAATCGGCCCCCATTTTAAAGGGGGCCTTCATTAGTCTTAGTTATACTTACGCTTTCTTGCAGCTTCAGACTTCTTCTTACGCTTTACGCTGGGCTTCTCGTAATGCTCACGCTTACGGATCTCCTGCTGAATACCTGCCTTTGCGCAGCTCCTCTTGAAACGCCTTAATGCGCTGTCAAGTGATTCATTCTCTTTAACCTGTACTGATGACATTTCTTCTTACCTCCCTTCAGTCCCTTGGTACTGCAGGGTTATTCATAAAAATTTACGCAAACGCGTACTTTGAAAGTATAAATGCACGGATAATGAATGTCAAGAACAAATTAGAGGACATGCTGGGATGTGTCATATCCCGAAATATCATTGTTTGCAACAAGGGGGGTTACAAATACATCATCCTGTCTTACCATCTTGGAGCCCACTCTCTTGGATGTGGGATTGTAAATGATGGCAACAACAAGTCCGATCATATAAAGAACAATCTCGGGCATGCTGTATTTAATGAATTCGGGATCCATTATTATCTGCATGATATCACCGAAATAAGGTGCTGCATCGATCATGGTGACATCGTACCAATCCGCTGCATAATAGCATCCCTGAATGTAAAAATAACCAAACATTGCAAGAAGACTGATCACCGAGTGACAAAATGTTCCTCCGGGTCCGTAAGGTCCCTTACCAAGCCTGAATGCGCCTGCAATAAATAGGGGAAAACAGATATAAAGGATATAATATATCTTCTGTGCACCAAGCACCAGAACATCGGCAAATGCAACTATAAGAACCGCTGCAACAAGTGCTGCCAGGATACCGGTGATATAGTTGCCCTGAGAGTTCATAACCTTATCCATCTCGGTATTTCTGTGATTTAAGAAGCACTGTCTGTGCATCCTTCTTGCAGAGCTTGAATTGTACATTCCCGCAATATCACACATGCTCATAGAGCAGTAAGGACACTGATCAACGGTAAGAACTCCTGCATTATCGGCAATGATCTTTCTGATCCTGGAATAATGCTCAACGGCAAGCTTTGCCTTCTTAAAAGTAAAAGTGATAGCCTCTCCTGAAATTCCGGGCTTTCTGAGTTCGGCAGCTGCTGCGGCTTCGCGGATCTGGCCTATAACTGACTGTACCTTACCTCTTCCC
>ONTX01000400.1 GCA_900320825.1 uncultured Lachnospiraceae bacterium
ACCTTGAAGGAAATGGCAGAGATCCTCGGTAAAGAAACGATTGACCTTTATAATACCTCGGATACAAGAGGCACGAGCCAGTCCTACGGTCTGAATTATCAAAAGACCGGCAAGGAGCTGATGAGCCAGGATGAGATAGCAGTCATGGACGGTGGGAAATGTATCATGCAGCTTAGAGGCGTGAGACCTTTTTTCTCAGATAAGTTCGATATAACGAAGCATAAGCAGTACAAAAAGCTGTCCGATTATGACAAGAAAAATGAGTTCGACATTGAAAAATATGTCAAGAACCTCTGTCATGCCGTAGTAAAAGAGGATGACGAGGTGGATGAGGCATTTGAATATGATGCCACAAAAGAAAACTGAATAGGGCAGAGCTAAACGGAGCCGACAGGCAGACCCTGATGCAATACCCGCTACAACTTAATAAGGGACAACGGTGTAAAGCCTACCAAGCAAGATACACCGAAGCCCCTGTGCAGGAATGGCATAAACCACGCCTGCGTTCATTTTATCAGACCGGAGATGTATTTCACAGACCGGAAGCGAAATGGACGCAGGCTTTTTTGTGCCTTCCAACAATCAACTATTAACAAATCAAACAAATTGGAAGGAGGATGGAACCGGAGAAGTCAAAAAAGGACAACAATAAAAAGACAAAACAAAAATTCCGGTTTCAAAAATCAAAATGGCTTTTTTCACTAATTCAGTAACAGCACTTAAGACTGTCGTAACAGCAATCGGCGCAGGTGTCGCAGTTTGGGGCATCATCAATCTTCTGGAAGGATACGGCAATGATAACCCTGGAGCAAAGTCACAGGGAATCAAGCAGCTGATGGCCGGCGGTGGAATCGTAATCATCGCTCAGACGGTGATCCCTCAGCTCTCCACTCTGTTTTCATAAGGAGACAAGCGATAGGTGAATACTATCGTTGAAAAGATTACCGAACTCATAAAGGAAATGCTGCAGGGCTGGGTCATGTCTAACCTCGAAGGCATGTTTACCGATGTGAATACAAAGGTAGGCACGATTGCCGGGGAGGTTAGCCAGACTCCCAGTGCATGGAACGCAGGTATTTTCAACATGATCAAGAACCTTTCAGATACGGTCGTAATACCGATAGCCGGAATCATCATCACTTATGTTCTGTGCTATGAGCTGATCACGATGGTCATTGATAAGAACAACATGCATGAGTTTGATACCTCGCTTTTCTTCAGGTATCTCTTCAAGGCTTGCATCGCAGTAATGCTTTTGTCAAAGACTTCGGATATTGTCATGGCTATCTTTGATGTAGGCGGTCATATGGTGACATCGGCTGCGGGAGCCATATCAGGCTCAACAGCCCTTAATGTGGGGGCAACCATACAGTCGATGTTCAATTCACAGCTCTCGACAATGGAGATCGGGGAACTGATAGGGCTTGGCATAGAGACAATGTTCTGCAGCTTCTGTATGAAGATTATGTCCGTTTTGATCACCGTCATTTTATACGGACGTATGATCGAGATCTATCTTTATGTTTTTATAGCGCCTGTGCCTTTCGCAACACTTGTAAACCGTGAATGGGGAGGCATTGGTTCCAACTACATCAAGGGATGTATAGCACTGGCATTTCAGGGATTTTTCATCATGGTCTGTGTTGCGATATATGCAGTCCTGGTGAACGCAGTGGCGGTGGCAAGCAATCTTCATTCTGCTCTGTGGCAGGTGATGGCTTACACGGTCGTTCTGTGTTTCTCCCTGTTCAAGACAGGATCGCTCGCCAAGAGCATCCTCAACGCACATTAAATGAAAGGCGGGATAACCTATGGCAATAGCAGTAGATGTGGCAAAAGACCCGAAGGCGATAAAAAGCAAGTTCATCGGAAACTTCACGAAGCGTCAGGTCATTTGTTTTGGAGCGGCTGCTGCTACTGGTGTCCCCTTTTATCTGCTTACAAGGAAGGTGATCGGAACGGACGTGGCTGCCCTTTTGATGGTGGCAGTCATGCTCCCGTTCTTCTTCATCGCAATGTATGAAAAGGACGGAGTGCCTGCGGAACAGTATCTGAAGCAGGTCATCATTATGAAGTTTGTCCGGCCGGGAATACGCAGATATAAGGTGGAGAACCTGTATGAGCAGCTGAAGGAAAGAGAATCTAAGGAAAAGGAGGTGGAGGCTCTTGAAGCAAAGCGTAAAAAATGGAAAGAAGAGCGCCTCGCAGGCTTCAAAAAAGCCGCAGGCGAAGAAGCCGGCAAATAATAAAAAGCTGGTTTCAAATAAAAAGTCCTTGTTTCAGAAGTTCACGGGGCTGTCGCTTTCTGAGCTTTTGAAGCTAAAGAAACTGAAAAAAGAGCTGGATGGGAATGCCGGAAATTCAGGCAAGCAGATTTCCACACAGCGCACCATAACCTTTGAAAAGATGTATCAGGACGGTATCTGCAAGGTCAGAAAAAACTATTACACAAAGATGATCGAGTTTTATGATCTCAACTATGTGCTCCTTGATGAAGAGGAGAGGGCGGATATCCTGGGACTGTATTCGCAGTTCATCAATTATTTTGATCCCAGCATCAGCTTTCAGATATTCCTTTTTAACAGGCATGTAAATGAGGAGACACTGGCGGCACAGTTTGAGATAGCCCCGCAGAGAGATAAGTTCGACGATATCAGGGAAGAGTTTTCCGATATGCTGAAAACACTCTCTGCAAAGGGAAACAACGGGGTCATCAAAAGCAAATTCATAATCTTCGGCATTGAAGCGGAGAGCTTAAAGGAAGCAAGGCAGAGGATGATAAGCCTTGAGGCAGACATTATAAAAAACCTTAAGAACCTTGGAACCAATGCAAGAAGCCTTGACGGGAAGGAGAGACTCAGAGTCCTGTATGAGTTCTTTAATCAGGACAAGATGGAACCTTTTCGTTTTTCATTTAAGGAGATGGCGGAGTCAGGCAACAGCGTAAAGGATTATATCGCACCGCAGGGCTTTGAGTTCCGTTTCCCCGGAAGATACAAGATGGGGCATATGTTCGGAGCAACGAAATATCTGGATATCATATCCCCGAAGCTGAATGACGAGCTGTTAAAGCGTCTTTTGGATATAGACAGCAATATTTCCATATCCATTCATATGAAGACGATTGAGCCGATTGAGGCGAGCAAGCTCTTGAAGAGGGCGCTTTCCGATATTCAAAAAACAAAGATAGATGAGCAGAAGAAGGCAGTCCGTGCCGGATATGACATGGATATCCTTCCTACAGATATTGTTCTCTATGAAAAAAATACCATGGAGCTTTTGGATGATCTGAACAGCTCCAATCAGAAGCTCATCTGGACAACGATCCTTTTATCAGGCTTTGGCAGAAATAAGAAGGAGCTTGAAGCGGTAACGCAGAGGATATCCGGTATCATACAGCAGGCAAATTGCAGGCTCATAGACCTTCAGTACAAGCAGGAGGTAGCCATGAACGCAGCCGCACCTATCGGTATCAATGAGACCGGAGAGGGCAGGCATCTTATTACAAAGAACCTTGCCATTCTGGTTCCGTTCAACACGCAGGAGCTGTTCCAACAGGGACAGTCACTCTACTATGGTTTAAATGCTCTGTCGAATAACATGATCATGGCAGACCGCAAGAAGCTGAGAACACCGAACGGTGTCATTCTCGGTACTCCCGGTTCCGGTAAATCATTCTCAGCAAAGAGGGAGATCCTTGGGAGCTTCCTTGTATCAAGAGATGACATTTTGATATGCGATCCGGAGGGCGAGTATTTTCCGCTTGTAAAGGCGCTTGGCGGTGAGGTGGTGAAGCTTGCGACTAATTCAAAGGATTTCCTTAATCCCATGGATATACAGCTTTCCCACAAGAATGACAGGGAGGCGTTGAAGCTGAAATCTGACTTTCTCATCACGCTCTGCGATGCCATTGCAGGAGGGGAGACAGGACTTGCCAATGATGAAAAGGGTATCATCGACCGCTGCATCGAAAAGATTTACAACGAGTATTTCAAGGATCCGAGACCTGAGAACATGCCGCTTCTGGAGGACTTATACAATGCTCTTATCCAGTATGAGCCGGATAAGGCGGTATCGGAGGAACTGGCGATTGACGCAAAGCAGAAGGCAGTCCGTATAGCAAACAGCCTGGTGCTCTATGTGCATGGTTCGCAGAACTACTTTAACCACAGGACAAATGTGGACTCGCAGAATCGTATCGTCTGCTTTGATATCAGAGACCTTGGAAAGCAGCTCAAAGAATTGGGTATGCTGATCGTTCAGGATGCTGTGTGGAACAGAGTGTCCCGCAACAGGGAGCGCAGAGTAGCGACAAGGTATTACTGTGATGAGTTTCACCTTTTGCTCCGTGACAAACAGACGGCACAGTATTCCGTGGAGATCTGGAAGCGTTTCAGAAAGTGGGGCGGTATCCCGACAGGACTTACACAGAATGTAGGTGATTTCCTGCGTTCAGAGGAGATCGAGGGTATCCTCGGTAATTCGGATTTTGTTTATCTCTTAAATCAGAACGCCAAAGATCAGGTGATCCTTGCGGATAAGCTGGGACTTTCGGAAAGGCAGCTACAGTATGTGACCAATTCAGAGTCCGGCTGCGGTCTGATCCTTTTTAATGATGTGGTCATCCCGTTTGTGGACAGGTATCCGACAGATACCAAGACCTACGCCATTATGAATACAAGACCGGAA
The DNA here is from genome assembly GCA_900320825.1 of uncultured Lachnospiraceae bacterium. Lineage (GTDB taxonomy): Bacteria > Bacillota > Clostridia > Lachnospirales > Lachnospiraceae > AC2028. Next base: position 4,690 of record ONTX01000400.1, read on the forward strand.
GAGGTAGACGAGAGTGCCGCAGATAAGCAGGGAGATGATAAGGATGGCAAAGAAAACAGGTAATGCCGCAAAGCAGACCGCTTCAAAAATGAATGCTGCAAAGGCAGAGAAATTTGAAGCAGGTGCGGATGCAG
>ONTX01000057.1 GCA_900320825.1 uncultured Lachnospiraceae bacterium
AAAGGCTTTTCGCCCTCTCTCAATATATCAAACACTTCACACAGTATCGTCATTGCAAGAAGAGCAAGGGCGATACCGATAGTTCCTTTTTCCGCGGTGACGGAATAATATGCATGAACGGGATTCAGAAGACAGATCAGATAAACTGTGATCCTCAGTCTTTTATCGATATTTTTCCTGTAAAGATAGGTCACAAAATATGCAAAGGAAAGGCTCATCACCGCCATCTGAAGCAGCGTGAAGAACTGCATTCCGAAAGCGGCGGATCCGTGTGCCACACCGAAGTCATAGAATTTACCCATCAGTATCCAGTGGATCGCGGAATGGTGGGTGCTTCCGGGACCCAGAAGGTAATCCGCGTTAAGCGCATCCCTGGCATCGCCGAAGAAGTTTATGGGATATCCCCAGAGAAAGATGGGAACGTAGGATATAAAAAATACAAGCAAACTGATCAGAAAGTAAATGACGGATTTTTTCTTACCGGTTTTTTCGGTCAGGCTGTTTTCTGCTTTTTTGCAGCTTTCAGATGCTTTATCAAAAAGTCCTGTTATGAAACTTATGAAGGGTACGGTGAAGATCATAAGCCCAAGGGCAGCGAAAAATGCGTTCCTTAGCCTGTCCGGTTTGTCCCAGAGTGTCAGGTTGTAAAGAATCTCCTGTCCCCATACCGCGGTAAATGCAAGGCCGAAACCGAAGATAAGAGACAAAATGAGTTTTCCTTTTTTCTTTAATACACCTTCTTCTGCGAATCTGTTAAGCAGATAAAAGCATGCAATAAACCAGAGAACGGATTCGGGAATAAAGGAGTAGAGCTGTGTTCCCGTATATGGACCGCCGTCACCGTTTATGTGTGTGACATACTGCATGGCTATGGCATTAACATATGACAGTATTGCTATCGTGATAAGACGAACTGTTTTTTTGTCCGGTTTAATCTTCATTTATCTTTTTCTCCGGATGGGATTTAGTATTCTCACTGCCTCTGTCGGCAAGCGGCAGCAGGAATCTTGATATTACATAAACACAGAAGTCACCGATTATGGTGATCAGTCTGTGAAAGATCACTATGAACATAAGGGATGTTCCGAATCTGCTTTGTAAGAGCACCGTCAGGATTGCTTCTCTTACACCGATGCCACCCGGAGCCCCGGGAATAACAAAGCCGCAAACCCATGCTGCGGAATATGATGACAGTATCAGTCTTGCACTTCCTGCAGGCAGTTGTCCGATCACGTTTATTGCAATGAACAGCATTCCCAGTCCACCGCTCAGGATATAGACTGTGCTCAGAACTACAGCCTTAATAAATGTCTTCAGGAATGTGCCGGGCTTTGCCCCGAAAAGATCTCCCGAATCATGGAATCTTTTTATCGCAATGATCAAAAGAACAATGAACAGTACTGTGCCGGCGATACCTATAATTGCCAGTATGTATAGTCTGTCTTCTATCGCTTTGTAGATCCTGTTCCACATAAAAGAAGGAAGCAGTATCGCCGATACGATGAGAGCGGACAACACCTGGGAAATGATCTCCATAACGGTTGAAAGGGTGATCTTTTTTTGGGACAGTCCGTAATCTGCGGCAAAGATGTTTCTTTCAACATAGTGCATCACATTGCCCGGCAGATATTTTCCTATGACCGATTTTCCATAGATCGATAAAGCTTTTTTTCGGGAAACTTCTTTCTCCGAAAGTGCTTTGATCCAGTCACTCCAGATATATGCCAGTAGAAAAGTTCCCAGGATGCTGAGGATGAGGGCTTCAAAAAAGACAACCATAAGCCTCGGGATGTCCTGTATCGCCGAAAAATCGATCCCGAGTTTTTTTACTTTTATCACAACAAATACTATGGAAAGGATCAGAAGGATCTTTCCGAGTATGCTTATTACTTTTTTGGCCACAAACGTTTACTCCTCATAAATCTTTACCAATTTTAGCATAATTCGTTCCGAAATTACTATTTTAAGGAAAATTCACCAACGGGGAGCGTATTTTGGTATAATCGATATGTTGAATTATTGTTATGAAGGGGCTTTGTCATGCGCGGAAAACATATCAAAAGGATTTCAAAACTGAAGAAGAAAAACGGCTGGCTTTCCATAGTTCTTTTTCTTCTTACCTGCATAGCGGCTGTGGGCATCCTGGTATATGCTCTGGTCATCTTTGTCAATTATCTTCTCATAACAAAACTGTCTACGGAATGTGAAAAAGTTCTGTATCTTTCATCGGTATATGACGAAAGTGAAGGTGAGGCTTTTTCGGAACAGGTCCTTAAGCTTATCGGCGACAGCGGAGCGGAGTTCATCATAAGAGATGCCGGTACGGGGGAGCTGCTTTACGGGGATGTATATAATACCTGTGACTATGAGGGCAATTCCGCCTCTGATTTCAGGGGAGATTACCCGGTGATCTTCTATAACGATACCAGATATTCCTTTATCAGTATCGACAGGACCGGTGATATAGGTTTTGACTGGGCGGGAATAAGAAAGATCATTTCTGAATTATCGGATGATGATCTGGATGAAGATCTCGAGGGTTACGATCCTTCGGATCAGGCTATGGATTTTGCATTCAGCCTTGGCAGTTCCGAGCAGGTCAGGCTTCCCATCTGGATAGGCACAAAGCTTGATGACAAAGATGTCTTTTTTATCGGCAAGGGCTATGTGACGATCAATATCGGGGACCTGATGTTCCTTGTGATCGTAAGCGGTGTATTTTTGGTACTGTTTACCGTCATCTTCCTTCTTTTCATCGTCAATATGGTGGGCAATATCAGAAGCCAGGCAAGGGCAATGAAACTGTTCTTCTTTGATCTTGTCACTAAGGGCCATAACAGGATGTGGTTTTATTATAACGGTGAAAAGATCTTAAGCAGACGTCGCAATGCGTCCTATCAGTATGTTGTGGTCAATCTGTTTTTTGCCAAATACAATACCTTCTGTCTGTGTCATTCGGTTTCCGAGGGTGAAGAGATACTCCGTACCATATACAAAAAGATCGGTGAGCATCTGAAAAAAGGTGAGCTGTATGCCCACGGAAATCCCGAAGAGTTCATGCTCCTTTTAAAAGTTACGAATCAGGATCACATCGTGGACAGGCTTAATCTCCTGATAAAGGAACTTGAAAACATCGAAGGAAGTATTAATTTCACCTATCATATCGGAGCCAGTGTTCTGCTGCCTTCCAGAGACAGGGACGGAAAGATCGTAAGACGTAAGGATATCGATCTTGAAATTGAGTACAACAATGCCTGTACCGCAAGAGGGACAATTCCTTCCAATGAGGGTTCATCCATCGCATTCTTTGACGTAAAGCTTGTGGAGGAGAAAAAATGGCAGGACCAGGTGGAGGCTCATGCCATGGAAGCTCTGGAAAATGAGCAGTTCCTCGTTTATTACCAGCCCAAGTATGATCCCATAACCCAGGAACTTAAGGGAGCGGAGGCGCTTGTCCGCTGGCAGTCGCCGGAATTCGGGTTCATTCCTCCCGGAAAATTTATCCCGATTTTTGAATCCAACGGTTTTATAACAAAGTTAGACCACTACATGATCGAGCATGTGGCGAAGGACCAGAAGAAGTGGTATGACGGGGGATATCATTGCGTACCCGTATCGGTCAACGTGTCCAGGGCACATTTTATCGAAGAGGATCTCGCGGAGCAGATCAGGGATATCGTCGACAAGGTTGGAACGCCCAGACAGCTCATAGAGATCGAGCTGACGGAGAGTGCTTTCTTTGATGACAAGAACGCTCTTGTAAAAACAATTGATAAGTTAAGGGAATACGGATTTAAGGTATCCATGGATGATTTCGGATCCGGATATTCATCCCTCAATTCCCTGAAGGATATGCCGCTTGATGTTCTTAAGATCGATGCGGAATTCTTCCGCGGAGACAATGCCGGCGAAAGAGGCAGACTTGTCGTTGCCGAGACCATAAAGCTTGCGGCTGCCCTTAATATGAAGACGGTGGCAGAGGGCGTGGAACAGAAGGAACAGGTTGATTTCCTTGCAAGCCAGGGCTGCGATCTGATCCAGGGCTTCTTCTTTTCCGAGCCCATTACCGGAGCGAGCTTTGAAGATAGCATGAAAGCCCGCAAGGCCAATAAATACTGATACGTAAAAAAGATCGGTTTTCTTCTTTAAGATATAGTAAAACCGACATATTTATGATAAAATAACAAAGGTTTTGTGCACATTTCACAAATAGAGATATTTGTGTATTTGTTTTGTCATGGTTGATGTTTTATTCGGAGGACCTTATGGTAAAAGTCGGAATAATCGGAGCAATGGAACTGGAAGTCAGTTCTCTCAAGGGACAGCTTAAAGATCCCGTGGTCACCAAAAAAGCGGGAATGGAATTTAATGCCGGAAGGATAGGCGGTATTGATGTGGTAGTCGTAAGATGCGGGATAGGTAAGGTGAACGCATCTTTGTGCGCACAGATCCTTTGTGATCTTTTTGATGTTACACATATTATCAACACAGGTGTTGCGGGCTCTCTAAACAATGACCTTAACATCGGAGATATCCTCATCTCAAAGGATGCGGTTCATCATGATGTTGATGTTACCATCTTTAATTACAAGATTGGAGAGGTGCCTCAGCTTGGAGTCAGGGAATTTCCCGCTGATGCACACCTTATTGAAGCGGCTGAAAAATGCATCAGTCAGACCCAGCCTGACTTAAACTTCCGTGTTGGAAGGGTTGCAAGCGGTGACCAGTTTATATCTAGTTCCGAGGTGAAGAACCGTATCATTACGAATTTTGAGGCAGACTGTGCGGAGATGGAGGGAGCTTCCATTGCACAGTGTGCATATCTTAACGGTGTGCCTTTTGTGATAATCAGGGCTATATCCGACAAAGCGGACGGCTCTGCCGAAGAGGATTATCCTACATTTGAAAAAGCCGCTGCACGCCACTGTGCAAAGCTTGTTGCTGACATGCTCAAGGAAATCTGAACACGTAAAAATGTTTTTTAAATAGGAGGAACCATGGAACAGAGTATTGAATTCAGATACGACACACAGCTTCTCATTGAGAGTGAGAACGAGGATCTTGACGAAGATGAGATCAGGGATTATATCACCGAGAATTTTGTGGGAGACAGTCTTGTGGCTGCGGGAGATGAAGAACTTGTGAAGATTCATTTCCATACCAACGAGCCCTGGAAGATCCTTGAATATTGCAGGACACTGGGTGAGATTTATGACATTGTAGTAGAGGATATGGATCGTCAGGCAAGGGGTCTGCACGGCTGATTGAAGTATTATGAAGATTTTTAAAAAGAATAAAACCGGAAAGGTTTCTTATTCATTATCGGCATTTTTGACGGTGGCTTTTTTTGCCATATCGTTTTTTTATACGGAACTTTTATTTAAATATTCCGTTTCGGCTTTTGTTATCGATTTTTCCGTTTTTTACATGTTTGTTTTTTCGCTTCTCATAGGAAGCGCACTGGCGGTGGTGGTGTACATGCTGCCCAAAGTATTTGCCAATATCATCGCTGTTTTTTCCCTTGTTGCGACGGAAGTATGGTTTCTTGTGGAGCTGTTCATACAAAGGCAGTTTGCGGTTTTTTATGATCTATATACGATCTTCAACGCTGCTGCGGATGCTGCCAAGGGATTCGGTGAGGACATCAGGGTTCTTATTGTGAGTGTGGACGGGATATCCCATATCATCCTGTTCAGTATTCCCACGATCATGTGGTGCATTTTCGGAAGACGCATAATAGCCGGATTAAAATGCGGAAAGCTGAAGAAGCAGCAAAGAGACGGATCTTATTCCCATTTGGAAAAGGAATCCGGCGATGTTCCCGAAATGGATGTTATCGATCTTGCGGATGAGGACATCACTCCGGAGCTTGAATCAGAACCTGAAGAGGTGCCTCATGACGAGGTTATGGCCAATCGCCAGATGCGTTATGCGGCAGGGCTTATACCTGCGGGCTTCTGTCTCCTGGCAGCTGCGGCTATGATGATAATGATATCCGTTTCCGCAGTGGATAAAGAGACCTTCGGCGAAAGATATAATTTCCAGTCCAGCGTTATGAATTACGGACTGGCCAATTCCCTGATCCTTGATATCAAGTATGTCGGTACCGACAAAAATGAGATGTCGGATTTCATCGTAGTGGATGAGGATCTTTACGGACCTGATGCGCTGACTGAAGGCACAGGGGGCGAAGACGGCGGCCTTTCAGGAACTCCTACAGGAACGGATTCCGAAAGTGAAGCTCAGCAGGCAGCCCAGACGAAGATCGAATACGGCGTTAATGCATACGATATAGATTTTGAAGCGCTTGCTGCACAGGGAGATAATTTCTCCACTCTAAACTCTTACGTTGCATCCCTTACACCTTCTTCGAAGAATGAATATACCGGGCTTTTTGAAGGAAAGAACCTGATTATTTTCTGTGCCGAGGCTTTTTCGGGCAGTATCATAGATCCCGAACTGACACCCGCTTTATACAGGCTGTCGACAAAGGGGATCAATTTTAATGATTATTATGAGCAGGCAACCGCAGGTACCACAGGCGGAGAATTTCAGCTTATCTTCGGACTGATGCCCATGGCAGGCGGTGATTCCATGCTTACCATGACGGCCCAGGGATCCTACACGAATATGGGTGCAATGCTTGGAGCCGATAAGGGCTATTACGGAATGGCTTTCCATGATAATGACGATCTGTATTACAGCAGAAACATAACCCACAATCTTCTCGGATACAGCGAGGGATTTATGGGATTCGGAAACGGAATGGAAAAGCTGATTTCCAGAGCATGGCCCGAGAGTGATCTTGAGATGATGCAGGGAACTCTTCCGCTTTATTCAGATCACCAGCCTTTTAATGTCTATTACATGACGGTAAGTGCACACAGCAGATATGACTTTACATCCAATGCCATGTCCAGAAAAAACAAGGCAGTCATAGATGCCTGGTGTGAGGAGAAGGGACTTGATTATTCCGAGCCTGTAAGAGCATATATAGCCGCGAACCTGGAGCTTGAATATGCTCTTGAATATACTCTTCAGTATCTTGAGGATAATGGTCTTGCAGATGACACCGTCATTGCGCTGACTCCTGATCATTTCCCCTACGGACTCACCAACGGAAGCTATCTGGGAAATCTTCCCTATCTCGATGAGCTTTACGGATACAAGGTTGATTCGCAGCTTGCAAGAGATAAGAACCGTGCCATCATCTGGTGTGGAGTTCTTGAGGATATGGATCCCATCATTATTGACAAACCTACTTCGCCCCTTGATATTCTCCCGACGCTCCTTAATCTTTTCGGATGTGAATGGGATTCAAGACTTTATATCGGACGTGATGTTCTGTCAAATGCTGAAGGTCTGTATTTTGACAGCGGATATAACTGGAAGACGGAGGTTGGAACTTATATCGCTTCCACCGGAACCTTTACTCCGAATCCCGGTTACGAGAACGTGGGCGAGGCTTATATCAAGAGACATAATGCGATAGTTGCCAATAAGGTTTCATTTAACAGAAAAGTCATTTACAACTCATACTTCCCGTATGTGTATTCAATAGTGGCCCAGCAGAAAGCGTCAGGGGATGCAGCCTATGAAACCGAAACGGATGAAAATTAAAACAAGG
>ONTX01000339.1 GCA_900320825.1 uncultured Lachnospiraceae bacterium
ACCTTTACCCAGTCGGCGGCTGCAGAGATGAAGGAGAGGATCCTGAAAAGGATAAATGAAAAACTGGATGAGGATCCGGATAATGAGAATCTTCGCAGACAGACCACTCTGGTACACCGCGCACTTATAACCACCATAGATTCATTTTGTCTTGATGTTATCAGAAATCATTTCGGGGATGCTGATATCGATCCTGATTTCAGAGTCTGTGATGAAGGGGAAGCTCATCTCATCAGAATGGATGTGCTCTCAAGAACCCTGGAAAAGGCTTATGAAAATGCAGATCCGGATTTTTTAAACTGTGTCGAAAGCTTTTGTCCCGGTAATAATGACAGCACATTGGAGGATATCATTCTTTCACTCAGCAATGTGGCGGATTCCTATCCCTGGCCTTTGGAATATCTTGAAGAAAGAAAAAAGGACCACAGTATAAAAAATAAGGATGAGTTCAAAGGATCCGATATTGAAAAAGCAGTCCTTTGTACCGTGAGGGCTTTTTGCGAAAGTGCCATCAGGATAACAGAGAGGGCAATAAGGGTTTGCGAGCATAATCCCGAGATTGAAAATTATCTGGCTGCACTTTCAAGCGACAGGGACTTATTTGAATCACTTCTTAAAGTGATATGTGCCGGAGATTATGAAAATGTTTATGAAAAGATCACAGGCCTTTCCGATGGAAAAGAAAAATTAAAAGCCATAAAAAAGACAGGGGACTCCGAAACCGACGAAATAGTTGAGGCTCTCAAGAAGGAGATTCAAAATTACAGAAAACTTTCCTGGGGAGAGATTGATAAAGCAATTCAGAGATATTTTTCCTTCACCCTTGCAGAATACGTGGAAATGATAAAGGGGTGTGAAAATAATCTTAACGCACTTCTCGATGTGGTGATGGATTTTAAAAGAGAATATGCCGCAGAAAAGAAGAAAAGACACACTGTGGACTTTTCCGATCTGTCCCACTTTGCCCTTGACATCCTGACAACACACAAGGTGAAGGATGGAGTGGTCGCGGTTGAACCCACCGACGCTGCCATTGAATACCGCAGCAGATTTGTTCAGGTCATGACTGATGAGTACCAGGATTCCAATCTTGTTCAGGAGAGGATACTGGATGCTGTTTCCGGTGACCGGATCGGACTCCATGACAGATTTATAGTGGGCGATGTAAAGCAGAGTATTTACGGTTTCAGACAGGCAAGGCCCGATCTTTTTGTGGAAAAGCAAAAACAGTATACTTCGGTGCCTCCCTTTATGGAGGTGGACCTGTCGGGAAATTTCCGTAGCAGGACCCAGGTCATAGATTCAGTGAACAGGGTCTTTGAGCGTATCATGCATGAGGATATATGCGACATAGAGTATGATGACAGCGCATCACTTAAGGCAAAGGCAACATATCCCGAAAATGAGGAATGCAGGACGGAACTGATCCTCTATGATAACAAGATGATGGAAAACATGGCGGAGGAATTTGCGTCCGCTTTTAATGAAGCAGGCGGTGAGGGAAGAGAACAGGCTTTTGATCCTCTTGCATTTATGGATGATGCTTCAGATAAGAGTGAACTGGAAGCACTTATCGTTGGTTCCAAAATAAAAGAACTGATGAATAAATGCCTTGTTACCGAAAATACCGAATCCGGCCAAAAACTCAGAAAGATAAGTTACAGAGATATTGTTATCTTAAGAAGAAGTGTTGGCGGTGTTACGGAGACCTATCGAAAAGTTTTTGCTTCCATGGGCATTCCTTTTTATGCCGAGGGTAAGAACGGATATTTTAAGGCAAGGGAGATCAGTCTCCTGCTTCAGTATCTGCGCGTGCTCAGTAACCCTCTGGATGATATTCCTTTATATGCCGTGATGCATTCTGTTTTTGGCGGATTTGATGAAAATGAGATTGCACTTATAAGATGCGGAAGAAAAGGAAAGTCATTATATGATTCTCTTCTTTGTGCATCAGGCAGATACGAGGATGTAAAAGGAGCGGATCCGCTCACGCCGGTTCTTAAGGAAAAACTGAATGCGTTTCTTGACGAGATAGATGAATACAGGAAGATGAGCGGCTTTTTAACCGTAAGGCAGCTTCTTGACAGGATCATGTCCGACTTTAACTATTCCGAGATCTGCAGGGCACTTCCCGGAGGAAGCGGCAGGATAGCAAATGTAGAGATGCTTCTTGTTATGGCTTCGAATTATGAGAAGTCCAGTTATCTGGGACTTAATGATTTCATAAGATATATCGACAATATGGAAAAGTTCGAAGTAGATTCCGGCGAAGTGGGATCAGCTTCGGAGGCTGCGGATGTTGTCAGGCTTATGACCATACATAAATCCAAGGGTCTTGAATTTCCTTATGTTATCTTTGCAGGTATGGGAAGAGGTTTTAACTTTACGGATCTGAACATGCCAATCCTTGCAGATGATACATTAGGACTCGGGTGCCGTTTTACCGATCTTACAAAAAGAGCAAGGATCAAAACTCTCCGTCAGTGTGCCATATCCGATAAGATCAGAAGAAATCTCATTTCAGAAGAGATGAGACTGTTTTATGTCGCAATGACCAGAGCAAGGGAAAAGCTGGTGATGGTGGGAGGTCTCAAAGATCCTGAGAAAGAACTGGAGAAACGAATGGATCTTCCTTCCGAGAGACTTTCTCTTGGAGAGTTCCAGTCGGCAACCTGTTATCTAGACCTTCTGCTTCCTGTCCTCGGCTGCAGGGAAGTTCTTGATACTATGGATGTCAGGATTGAAAATGCGGAGAGGCTTTATCATGAGAGGAAGAAGGAAGAAGAATCCCTTGCATTCGGTCACTCTGAATTTATGCAGGTAAGGGGCGGGGATTTATCACTTGCCGATAAGGAATTATATGAAAAACTTAAGGAGAAGTTTTCATATGTATATCCTTACGGGTATTATGAAAATCTTTATTCCAAGACCACTGTTTCCGAACTTAAAATGGCAGCCATGGCGGAAAAGGATGAAGGTGCCTATGAAAAGATGGAACATGGTGAGGATGAAACCGCAAGGCCGGTATTTGCCGGGGGTAATACCAGCAGGATATATGATGATCCGGAGGAAACGGAAAGAGAGTCCGGTTCAGGAGCATCAGATGATTTACATGCTTCGGATACAAAATCATCCGGAAAGCGTACATCTGATTTTGTCATCTCCGGAACGGAACGCGGTAATGCATACCATAGGATAATGCAGCTTCTTTCCTGGGACAGAATACTTGGTCCCGTGTTTGACGCACCTGCGGAGAATTATGAAGATTACAGCCGTAAGTTAAAGGCAGCAGGTAATGCGGTAATTGAAAGCATAAATGCATTTCTTGATGAAGAAGAAAAAGCGGGACATATCTCAGAGAAGACCCATGTTGCGGTATCACCTTACAAGATCCTTACTTTCCTCGGATCAGAACTTTCCTTCAGAATGTGGCAGGCGGATAAAAAGGGACTTCTGAAA
>ONTX01000317.1 GCA_900320825.1 uncultured Lachnospiraceae bacterium
GAAAGAAATCATTCCATTTATACTGATCCGTGTGCAGGTTCTTAAAAAAGTTTTTCTGTTCGTTGCCTCTTTCTGCCATATTAAGGTCCTCTCTTTCAAGTGAATCATTCTATATATATAATTGTAACACATAATACCGTTAAAATATAAAGGTTTAGTGGTGGCTGCTAAAGAGCGCTGTAATTTGTTGCATCTACTGCCGGACAGTATATATTTTCTCCGGCGGATCAGATAATACACTCCGGCGAAAAAATACAGATATCCAAATCCGAAAGCAGTAATCACATACGGTCCCCATGAATAATTACCGTATGGTGTTTCAACATAATCGAACTTCAGAAATATGGTTCCCACAATCCCGAGGAAAAGCGGTATCATATCCCTTCGGCGAAACTGTATTTCTCCAAACGCCAGTGTTTTGATATACATATAGACGATATAGAGTTCCGTACACATCGCCGTCATAAATATCACATGGACAAAATGATTGAATCCAAATGAAAAATCATCAACATGATTGATTGTATAAACCGTGATCATATCGAAGATCATGTAGATTATACCCACTATGATCATCATTGAGAAAAGATGATGTGCCTTTGTCTTTTTTCGCTTTACGGAAAAATATGTCCATGCGATGAACAGCACGATACACATGCTGCAGATCTGCCCTTTTATAGATAATATATATTCATACATTTTTCCGATTTTCCTCCGCACCAAGAGGTTTTCTTAAACCGTATCTGATCGTTATATACCTGTATGTGAAAATATCCGAGGATCACAGCAATTCCGAGATCTTTGCATAGTCGAAGTATTTAACCGCAATCATAAGTTCTTCCCATATCGCAACATAAGCTTCAGGAATACTGTAGTCCTCCATTTCTTCTATGATGCCCTGTATCGTATCTTCATCATAATTCTCTGCAGCTGATTTCAACTCGGCAAACACCATATCCATTAGATCCTGATCTGCCTCGCGTTTCATGACGCCCTCTTCTTCCGATGCCCGTCCTTCTGTCTTGCCGTGGGCATTCTCAGGTTCAAAGACACCGACCAGTACCTCTTTTAAAGAGCGTACATTATTAACGAAGTCCTGATGATGCTCTTTTATAAAGACAATATCGCCCTCCTTGCCTGCATTCTCAAGACTCTGGGCTTCCTCACCCATAGCTGCGGCTCCGACCACTCTGAGAGAACTCTTGAGGGCATGTACTTTGATCGTGTAATCATCTATATCCTCATCCTCATAAAAGCCGTTTATCTCATCTAACTTATCATCAACTAAATCATAAAGCATCTTTAGTATCATCAGATAAGCCTCCAGCGAGCCGTTATTGTCAATCCCTTCATTAATGTCAATGATATTCTGACCTTCAAGCTGTTTGAGTTCAGACGGCAATGTAGGCGCTACAACCTCATCCCCCTTTTCTTCATTATCTCCTTTATTTATCTTCTCATCCGGAAGGTATTTGATAAGCATCTCCTCAAGCTTATCCGGATCTATCGGTTTGGTAAGATAATCGATGAAACCTGCGGTAATATACTGCTCCCTTGCCCCGGATATTGCATTCGCAGTAAGACATATGACAGGAACATTGATGTTAGGATTCCCGCTGCATGCCTTCAGTTCCTTAAGGGTTTCGATACCGTCCTTACCCGGCATCATATGATCGAGAAAGATCATATCGTATTTTGTCTCGGCAGCAAGTTCAAGACCTTCGTCCCCGCTCTCAGCCGTATCTATCTGTATAAGTGTCTGCTTAACAAGGCTCTTAAACACGGCAAGGTTCATCGTGTTATCATCAACCACAAGTATTCTTGCATCAGGCGCTTTTAACCTCTCTTTGTATTTTCCGCGGTTCTTAAGCTGCTCCCTGTGTGACTGTTCGTAATCACCGAGTTCATCCCATGCAACAACCTTCTGCTCTAGAAGGAAATAGAAGGTTGAACCCTTACCGTACTCACTTTCCACCTTAAGCTCTGACCCCATCATCTCCAGCAGGCTCTTCGTGATACTCATACCCAGACCTGTACCTTCAATGTTCCGGTTCCTCTTCTCCTCTATCCTGTCAAACTTTGAGAACAGCTTCTCCATATCCTC
>ONTX01000347.1 GCA_900320825.1 uncultured Lachnospiraceae bacterium
CTGGGGGTTTTCTATTATATATTCCGAGCCGTGATATATGATCATTTGTCTAATAACCTATACATATATTGTTTCCGAATGCGGATATAAAAATTATATCCTTGACAACATAATACACCTACAGATGTACCTGCGCAATATGTTTATACTCCACACTTTTTATACAAAAAAGACACAGAAAAAACACAAAGTGGTTTTATACTTTGATTTGTTCAGATATAAAAGATGCGATTGCATCTTTATTGGAGGAATAAAAAGATGTACGAGAATAATCCTTATAATAATCAGTTCTACGGAACAATCGGTCAGGGACCTCAATATGGTTATGGCAACCCAGGAACCGGATACGGAGCAAATAACACGCAAAGCCAAAGCCAGGCAGCTCCTCAAACATCCAAGAAGAAATCCGGTGCCGGCAAGGTCATGATGGCCATATGCCTGGGTCTTCTTTTCGGGCTGTTTGCGGGAGCCGGTTTTTACTCTGTCTCGATGATAACCGGAAGCTTACAGAAAAATGCTGTTTCAGATGTGGCACAGACTGCAGCACCTGCTGATGACAAGGTACCTGCTTTCAATCTTCCGTCTGCAGACCAGCTTGCAAATTTTGCAGACAGTGATAAGAACATAACAGTTCTTACCACTCAGCAGTCCGACATAACTGAAGTTGTAGCTGACGTTATGCCTTCGATGGTTTCAATCACAGAGTATTACACATATCAGACACAGGATTTCTTCGGACAGCGCTACTCTACAGATCTTGATGCTTCAGGATCCGGAATCATCATTGGTGAAACTGACGACGAGTATATAATAGTAACTAACAACCACGTCATTGAAGATGCCAAGGAAATAGAAGTCACATTCATTGATGACTCAGTTGCTAAAGCTTACTTGAAAGGCACGGATCCTTCGAAAGATATCGGTGTCATATCCGTATTAAAGAGTGATCTTTCAGACAAGACACTTTCAAGCATTAAAGTTGCAGAGCTCGGTGACAGCGAAAGCCTTGTCCTGGGCCAGAATGTCATAGCAATAGGAAATGCCCTTGGATACGGCCAGTCCGTTACCACGGGAATCGTTTCCGCACTCAACCGCGAGATAACTACTTCAAACGGATACACCAATTACTTTATACAGACAGATGCGGCTATAAATCCCGGAAATTCAGGCGGTGCACTTCTTAACATTTCAGGCCAGGTCATCGGAATCAACTCCAACAAGATTGGTGAGACCAGAGTTGAAGGTATGGGATATGCCATCCCCATCTCATCTGTTAGAGATATCATCGAAGAACTCATGGGACGCGACACTCTCATAGAAGTTGATGAAGACGATATGGGATATGTGGGGATTTATATGCAGGAAGTAACTCCCGAGATAGCTGGCTACTACAACATGCCTCAGGGCATTTATATAACGGGACTTGTAGAAAACGGCGGTGCCGAAAAAGCGGGACTCATGGTGGGCGATATCATTACGGGTCTTGAAGGAAACAGCATCACCACCAACGACAGTCTGAAGAACATCCTAAAATACTACGCTGTGGGCGACGAAGTCGAGATAACGTTCATGAGAAATTCAGGCGGTAAATACGTCGAAGATCATGTAACAGTAACGCTCGGCAAAAAGCCCAGATAATCTTTTTCTCCCCCTCATTTAAGGATCCTGGCCGTATGGTCAGGGTCCTTTTTTTGTCCGCACCTCCTTTTGAGCAAATTTTTGAAAAAAAAGTGGAATTTAAAAATTCACATTAGGTTAGGGACACTTGACATCCGAAAATAAAAGAATATAATAAACATATGAACAGTTGCTCATATATTCATTGATAACAGATTAAACAAGAGGGAGAACAAGACTATGAAAAAATCATACGAGATCGAAGTTGACTGCGCTAACTGTGCAAACAAGATGGAAGAAGCTGCAAAGAACACCAAGGGTGTTGCAAACTGCACCGTTAATTTCATGACACTTAAGATGAACGTTGAGTTCGAAGAAGGTGCCGATGAGAAATCGGTTATGAAGGATGTTCTAAAGAACTGCAAGAAAGTTGAGGACGACTGCGAGATATACATCTGATCAGAACGTATATGCTTCGAGAAATATACAGATAAGTAAAAGGTTTCTTCATATGAAAAAAGGTTTCTTCAATAAAAAACAGAAAAAAGTCTTCATAAGGATCATAGTATCCCTGATTCTCATGATCCTCATAGGTATTCTTAAGCACCTCGTTGAGACAGGGAATGAAGTCAGTGCCGACGGAATGTATTCAAATCCGGGACTGAAAATAGGAGAGCCGGTATGGTTCATCCTCTATATGATCCCATATCTGGTCATCGGCTATGACATATTGAAGAAAGCTTTCAAAGGAATCATCAACAGACAGGTATTTGATGAATCTTTCCTTATGACAGTTGCAACCATAGGTGCCATCGCCGTAGCCCTGATCACAAAGAGCGGAGATTACACCGAAGCCGTTGCAGTCATGCTTTTCTACCAGACAGGAGAACTTTTCCAGAGTATGGCTGTCGGTAAAAGCAGGAAAAACATCAGTGCTCTTATGGATATCAGACCTGATTATGCCAATGTCTGTAGGGACGGCAAGACCGAAAAAGTCAGCCCTGATGAAGTGTCTGTAGGTGAGACCATAATAGTCAATCCTGGAGAAAAAGTTCCCATTGACGGCGTTGTAACCAAAGGAGAAGCGACTCTTAACACCTCAGCACTTACCGGTGAAAGCATGCCAAGAAGCGCCTCAGAAGGTGATGAGATCCTCAGCGGGTGTATCAACCTTTCAGGTGTACTTGAGATAAAAACAACCAAGGAATTCGGAGAATCTACGGTTTCCAAGATTCTTGACCTTGTGGAGAATTCCAGTTCCAAGAAATCAAAATCCGAAGCATTCCTTAGCAAATTCGCAAGAGTGTACACCCCTGCGGTCTGCTATCTTGCACTGGCTCTTGCAATCATCCCCCCGGTAGTCCTGATCATCGCCGGTCAGCCACCTCTTTGGGGACAGTGGATATACAGAGCCCTTACATTCCTTGTCATC
>ONTX01000356.1 GCA_900320825.1 uncultured Lachnospiraceae bacterium
ACTACCTTCTTCTTGCTGGATTTCACCGATGATATCCTGTCTCCTGATACCATACTTACAGCAACCATAGTACTGGTTCCTGTTTGCATAGTCACCCTCTTTTTACTGAGCCTTACAGTCGGTTTAGTGACTTTTACTATGAAAGATGCACGGGCGCCATAACGGGTCGTAACCGTGATAGCCGCAGTCCCCTTTTTCTTTGCTGTCAGCATACCGGTTTTAGAGTTAACGCGTACAACCGTCGTTTTGGAGGATTTCCACTTAAGCACACTGTCCCCGCTCTTCATCCCATATACACGGGCACCCCGGAGTTTCTTGCCCGCTGTCATATAGATCGTTCCTCTGTAACTGATCCTGACTGTCGGGCGAGAAGACGTCTTAGTTGATTTATTGAGAGCTGTCTGCGCTCTTTTCTGCTTATCTGCAGTCGCACTGACATATTTCTTTCTTCTAATGAAGAATGCATATCTGCCCCTGACTGATAAATCCGAAATAGATGCTGCAGAAAGAATGTCTTCATCGTTATCAGGTGTTGCTCTATGGTATTCTATGATATCTGCAGCAAAGAAATCATCTACTTCACTTGCTGTATATCCCTCTTGAATCAGTTTCTGTCTGTAGTACTCTCTGACAGGAATCTTTCCCCCGGATCCATCCAGTCTGTACAGTTCAGTATTCTCTTCATCATAGTAGTATTCATTGCCCTGATCATCGATCAGCCTGCCGTTTTCATCGTTATAAAGATCAATGCTGAAGTGTTCCTCATATTCGGAAGAAGCTTCATCAAAATCCTGATCCTGATACCGGATAATCTTTATATCATAACAATCGCGAAAAGCATTCTTTCCAATATCTGTCAGGTGATCCGGAATCCATATTTCTCCCAGGTTCCAGCACCCGCTAAATGCTGCCTGATCAACAGCGGTTACCTCACTCGGCAATGCAATCCCTGAAAGTACTATGCAATTTCTAAACGCATACTCCCCAATATGGCTCAAACTTGAAGAACTGCCAAATAATACCTTTGTGATATTACTGCATTCTGCAAAAGCACAGTTTCCTATGAGGGCAACAGTTTGGGGAATTTCAATACTTACTAAACTTCTACAGCCCCAAAACAGGCTTGCGGGTAGTTCTGTAATATTGCCGGGCAATCTGACATCCGAAAGATTGTCACATTCAGCAAATGCTCTTTGTCCTATTTTGGTCACACTATCCGGAAGAGAAACTCCTTCTAAGCTTGAACAGTGACTAAAGGCTTCATTCCCGATATATTTTGTGACAGAAGAAATTGGAGCCTGCAGCAGTTCCGTACAGCGACAAAACGCACATGTCCCTATACGCTCAACGCTTCCAAAATTATCAATATTCTTTATTCTGCAGTCGTAAAATGCCCAATCTCTGATTTGCGTTGTCCCATCAAGTAGTGAAAGTTCTGTTACTGCTGGTGGGCACATGACCAAACTCTTGCCATCCTTGCTATATATAATTCCATCTGAAGATTTGTAAAATATATTCTCAGGATCCACATCAAAGCTCTCTAGTTGAGAGCAACCGCTAAATGGGGTTACGATTGCACTAACACTCTTAGGAATAGCAACACTGCGTACATTCTTGCATCCAGAAAACGCATAATAATCTATTATTTGTACCCCTTCTGGTATTGATATTTCTTTCAAGCCATCACAGTTTTGAAAAGCGATTGACCGGATCGCTTCAACACTCTTAAAAGATGGAAGCGCTTCAAGTTTTTTACAATTCAGAAAAGCCCCTTCTCCAATATAAGAAATATCTCCCAGATATTTTACTTCACTTAAATTCACGCAGCCACTATAAGTATCGTCATAAACAACTTTTACACCAGCGGGTACAGTGATGCTTTCCAGACTAATGCACCCCCCAAATGCTTCCTTTCCTATTTTAGAAACCTGGTCTGGAATTGAGATACTCTCCAGATTCTTGCAAAGGTAGAACATGTATGCCCCAATGTTTGTCACTCCCTCCCCTATGATTACGGATCGAATCAGAGGAGAGTTGTAAAAAGGACTGGACTGAGGACCAAATTCATATACGCGCCCTGTTCCATCAATGGTTAAGACTCCTTGCTCGTCCAGAGTCCATGTCACTTCGGGCCCGCATCGGCCAGTTTTATTATCTTCCCCTATTGGATCTAACTCAACAGGGTCTTCCTCACCGATGGTATTATTATCTGCTGCAACGATTAGTTCAGCCATCCCGTTACTATATGATATCAGGAATGTTGAGTAATCCGAACCATCTCCGGCAATGGCAGCGGCAGAAACCCATTCATTTACAGACGGATCAAAGAAATGATATGCACTTTGCTTGCTGTCATATTCCCAAAAACGCCCTGTATCTTCATCAATCCATACATTTTTCTCTTCATCGAACGAGACAATCCCATGATAAAACACCTGGCTGAATGGAAGACCAAATACTTCCGCATATTTTTCCGCATAAGATTCTTTATAACCATATAGTACCGTTTCCAAATGCTCAGAAAAAGCACCCGTTTCGATTCCATTATTCCGCACACTCTGAGGAATATACAATTTTCTCAGACTCGAGCAGTTGCGAAATGCACTGGTTTTTATTGCCGTGATGGTATCAGGGATAAACACTTTCCTTAGATGATAACAGTTCGAGAATATATTTCCTTCAATAACAGATACTCCATGTGGAAAAATAAACTCCTCAAGTCCACAATTGGTAAAAGCAAATATTCCGATCTCTTGTACACTTTCCGGAATTCGAATTGTTTTTAAACTTTCACATGCACCAAACGCCGCTTCACTAATAGTAGTTAAGTTATTGGAAAGATTGACTTCTTTAATCTTCTTGCATCTTCCAAATGCGTATTTTCCCAATACACTTACGCTGTCTGGAACAGTAACACTTGTAAGTCCTTCACAATCCCAAAAGGTAAATGCACCTATTTCTGTTACACTGTTTGAGATAACAACACTTGTAAGTCCTCTGCAATTGTTAAAGGAGTATTCTCCTAACTCCTTTACACTGTCTGGAATAGTTATACTTGAAAGGTTTGTACACTCGTCAAAAGCGTGTACTCCTATTTCCGTTACACTGTCTGGAATAGTTATACTTGAAAGGTTTGAACAGCCTGCAAATGCAAACGGGCCTATCTGTTTGACTGTATCGGGAATAACTACCGAATCCTTTCGTTTTATGCAGAAAATCAGTTTGGTGAATTCTCTGTTATACAACACACCTTCTTTAAAAGCAAAATGATTATTGTCTTCTGAAAGAATAATACTGGAAAGAGAATCACACCACTGAAATGCTGTTCCGTTGATATCATAAACACTACTTTGTAATTCCATGGAACTGATGCAGCAACATCCGCTGAAAGCATACGCTCCAATACTTGAAACATTTGGGCCGATAACCACTGTTTCTATCCGTTCATCATCACTGAACGGACTCTGTCCATCAGAATAGTCACTCATCGGCTGGGGAGTATCTGACCCGCTATAGACAGTCAGTTTACCGTTTGCGTCCAATTTCCATTTTACGTTAGTTCCGCATACCCCTTCCTCAACAATATCTGCATCGCCCGAATCTTCAGCCACAGACAACTCTTCCTCCATAAAGTTGTCATATACTTCTTCCTCTTGACCATCTTCATCTTCGCAGATCATAAGGTCTTCCACATCGCAGGAAACTTCAGTCTCTTCTGATTCTGTTTCTTCTGTGATTACAGATACGTCCTCAATGATTCCTGCTTCACCGGCATAAACTGCACTGCTTATATTTCCGGCACATAATACGCCTGCCAATACCAGAGATATTACTGCATGCTGTTTTCTTCTCATTTATGTCTCTCCTTTATCAGCTGATCTCTTCTACTTTCGAATCAAGAACGATCGTAATCTTATCTACTAATTCATCTTCTATGGACCATTGTTCATTTCCGGTTTCAATAAGTGATGAATCAAATCTGTATGTCATCAATTCATTTTTACCTGGTTCAACGATAACATCCCCTTTAATATCTGCTGCCAGTATTGTTCCCAGCTCTTCATCATTCACCTGTACTGAGAGATTCCTGAACCGGGCATTCGCATCTGTCCCATTCGCAAAATCTATGCTAAGGTATACGTCGCCTGAATCAGTCTGCCATATATACATAGGTCTGCTGGTATTAAATCCTTCATATGCAAGATCGCTGTACAGGTAGATCCAGTTTCCGGCAGCATAATAATAATTATCGGCTTCCCTGAATCCCGCAGGGAATGCCCCTTCAAGCAATACATCCATCGCGTTTTCAGCGGAGTCAGCTCCCTCTATATACCATTCATCATTGGCTTTGGACAGGAATAACATTATTCCATAATCCCAGTTTTTTGAACTATCCTTCTCCGGTTCTTCATCACTGTATCCAATCACATTTATTATATACAAGTCATCCTGTTTCAGTACCGGAATTATCATTCGATGAGGGTATTCATTAAAGTCTTTAAACTGCAAAAAGTAATTATCTATTATCTCATCATCAACATTATGGAAATAATGGCTGAACAGGGTCCTGTCCTTCATCGCGTACTGCGACATATCATCAACAAGTTTTTCTGCTGCGTTGAGCGCTTCCTCCATGCCGGGCGAAGCAGTTGCATCCGGCTTCCGCATCTTAATCTCGCCTGCTTCAAGATCAAGTATACCGGCAGATGGTTTTGAGGGTTTTCGGATCGTATGCCATACTGCAGTGCCGGCCAGAATTAAAGCCACAATTGATATTATGATGCCTGTCAGAAGAGCCTTCTTTCTTCCGGTTCCGGCGGCAGTATTCCGGATTTCTCTTTTATCGGCGGACAATGAAGCTTTGATCACTGCCCTTGGGTCCAGTACTCTCTTCAGATCTGCCTTAAAGGCCGCGGCATCCTCATAGCGATCTTCAGCACGATAAGCACAGGCTTTGTATATCACCTGTGCAAATCTATCGCTGGCATCGATGGGCTTCGGCAGCGGTTCTCCTTCCATTCGGCTGCGCAGGGCTTCTTCCCGTTCCTGATAAAAAACCAGCTGCTTGAGCGGATCCAGAAACGGATCCCGGTTCCTGTTCATAAGACGGTACAATACAATTCCAAGTGAATATATATCTACCTGCTTATTATACCTCTCTCCTTTATAGATCTCCGGTGCCATGAAACTGAAGGTCCCCTTGGCAGAATAAGTACCAAAGGTGAGATCCATCTGCCTGGCAGTCCCAAAATCGCCAAGTTTATATGTACCTTTTTCAGACCAGAAGATATTATCCGGTT
Source organism: uncultured Lachnospiraceae bacterium (assembly GCA_900320825.1). Taxonomy (GTDB): domain Bacteria; phylum Bacillota; class Clostridia; order Lachnospirales; family Lachnospiraceae; genus AC2028. The sequence goes on from ONTX01000356.1 coordinate 5,301, forward strand.
TAATGTCCCGGTGTATTATGTGCTGTTCTTCACAGGCTGTCAGTGCATCGCAGATATCCATCCCTGCCTGCACAGCATCCTCCTCTGCCACGGTTCTTCCGTCCAGATGCTCCCTGAGTGTTGTCAGAAGTTCCATCCGGATATAGATCTTATATCCAAAGGGTTTCAACTCTTCAATATAATGATCTTCTATTCGAACAATATGAGGGTTATCCCGAAGAGCATACAGAGACTGAATCTCTCTGGAATAATTCTCAACCAGATCACTCAGATACTGCTGCGCTGTTGCTTCATTTTTGGTTTCCGCCAGCAACGCAGATCTTTCGGAATTATCCGAAGGGATCTTTATTACCTTGACAGCACACTTCTCCAGCCCCCGGACTGCAAGGAAAACCGTCCCAAAAGAACCTGTGCCGATCTGTTCTGAAAGTTCCCAGTCTGACCATGCTTCAGGGAGTTGTATGAGGTCTGTATTCTGATAGATTTCATTTGTCATAAGTAATCTGCTCCCACAGAACGGCCTTACAATTCATCGTCATAAACCGGCAGGTTTCCATCATCTCAATTTTCCGCCTACCTGCACTTTACCTTCATGCTGATTCTCCTGCCACTGGCAAGTGTCACGATAAGTTTAGCCTTTCCTTTCTTTTTCCCTTTCAATACAATCTTTCCTGTCCTGTCAAAGTTCTTAACCTGAAGCACTTTCTTCTTTGTGGAGCGGACGCTCACCACATAGTCGCCTTCCGCAAGTCCGGTCACACTCAGTTTTCGATATGTCTTCCCTTTCCTGACCATTACTTTCTTTCTGTTGAACCGGCCGGTTGCGCGCAGCCTGGCAACAGGTTTGCTTTCAGTCGCTCCGCATGAACACACCCTGCACTTCATACCCGTAGAAACAGCAGTAGCTTTCCTCACAATTCTCCAGCTTCCAAAGGTATGTCTGTGTTCCTCATTCTCTCGGCTTGTGATACCGTCGTTATCGCCATTCCCAACGTCATCATCGTTATCGCCGTTTCCGGTTCCTCCTGTCGAGTCATCAGCATCTTTCTTCTCTACGATGCTAAACGAGACTTCCTCATCAAACCGATAGTTTCCGATTCCGCTGATCCGGACCGTTCCAGTTCCCACATACCGGTTGTTCCGGTAAGAAAGGCTATAGTCCGTCCCTTCGGTCAGTGTGTTTCCGTCATAGAG